>DASVYI010000097.1:0-5631 GCA_036392275.1 Nitrosospira sp.
GCCGATGATTTCCTCGATGATATCCTCCAGCGTTACCAGTCCCTTCCATTCGCCATATTCATCCACGATGAGGCCGACCCGCTGGCGGTTTTCCTGGAATAACTGCAGCTGCGAGAATAACGGCGTGCCCGACGGGATAAAGTATGGCTCCCGCATGATTTTTTCCAGGATCGCCGAGGTGATTTCCTCGCTTCTCAGCTGGTTCAATACCTTGCGAACATGTATGACACCGGCCACGTCGTCCAGCGATCCACGGTAAACCGGCAGACGAGTGTGATGACAGGTCAGCAACTGATTGCGAATGACTTCATCCTCGGCATTCAGATCGATGGCTTCGATCTGTCCGCGGGGCACCATAACGTCGTCAACGGTAATGGTTTCGAGATCAAACAGATTGAGCAACATGGTCTGGTGCTTTTTACGGATGAAATGCCCTGCTTCCAGCACCAGGGTTTTGAGTTCCTCCATGCTGATTTTCTGAGTATCCTCCGCTTTGGGTTTCAGACGGAGAATCGTGAGCAGTGCCTGAACAAACAGGTTGACGAACCATACCACCGGCGAAAAAAGTTTCAGCAACGGGGTCAGCACATAGCTCGAAGCCAGCGCGATACGCTCCGGGTAGGCAGCCGCGATGACCTTCGGCGTGATCTCGCTGAATACCAGTATGGCGAAAGTCACGCCCACGGTCCCGAAGAAAAGTGCCAGCTCGTTGTGACTGAAGAATAAAGAGACAATCACGGCCACCAGCGTCGCCGCGGCAGCGTTCAGCAAATTGTTGCCCAGCAGAATTACGCCAAGAAGCTTATCGGTATTGTGCAACAGTTGGGTGGTCAGGCGGGCGCCGCGGTTTCCCTGTTTGACGAGATGCTTCAACCGGTAACGGTTGATCGCCATCATGCTGGTTTCGGAGAGGGAGAAGAAAGCAGATAGTATCAACAGAACAGCCAGTGCTAACAGCAGCACGTATAACGGCATGTCTTCCAAGAGAAGCGCCTTTATGCAAGTAGAAAGATATCAGGTATAGGGAAGTTTTGACGGAATTTCAAGAATTTCGCCGAATCATATCGCGCAGTCGAGCTTCTTTCTGGAGCACCTGCTAACGCCGCAGTATCACTTCCAGCACGAATTTGCTGCCGAGATAGGCAAGCAACAGGATGACGAACCCCGCCAACGTCCATCGAATCGCGATACGCCCGCGCCAGCCGTAGAATTGCCTTCCCGCCAGCAGAGCCGCGAATACGCACCAGGAAATAATTCCGAATAAAGTCTTGTGGGTGAATTTGAGCGGCTGGCCGAACACCTCTTCAGAAAAAAACATACCGCTCAGGAGGGTTAGCGTGAGCAATATGAAGCCCGCCCAGATGACACGGAACAGCAACCTTTCCATTGCCAGCAAGGGGGGCAGATTGGTCAATACGGAAGGCATGGCAGGATGATGCAGTCGGCGCTCCACCACTGCCATGAGCAGTGCATGGAGAGCAGCGATGGTAAGCAGACTATACGCCAGCATGGCAATCGAAATGTGCGCCTTGAAGGCGGGAAATTCCGTATTGGCGAGAGGACGAAGGGAGGGAAACACCAACGGGAGCAGCACGGCTACCGCCGCTACCGGAGCAACCAGTGTCTGCAAGCCTTCCAGCCGGTAGAAAAAGCCGGACAGCCAGTAAATCGTCGCGGTAAGCCATACGATGGAGGAAATCGCGCTGCCTACGCCAAAATTCAGTCCAACGCCGGCAAATACCGACTCGTAAAGCGTAAAGCCGTGCAGCACCAAAGGCACGAGTATCACATAACGCTCCCATCCCGCGCTCGTCGCGGCTGCGCCGAAGGTTTTCGCGGTCGACTTCCACCGGGTGCGCCAGAAGTGCCAACCGATCAGCCCATACAGCAGGGAAGCAGCGAGATAGGCTAGAATACCGGACATTGATCCTGCAGATTGAAATGGGACGTCTGTTTAGTCTACACGAATTTTTCTTGAGAGGCATTTTGCATGTTCGACAATCTTACCAGCCGGCTTTCCGGCGTCATCAAGACCCTTCGGGGCGAAGCGCGACTGACCGAAAACAATATCCAGGAAGCACTGCGTGAGATACGCATGGCACTGCTGGAGGCGGACGTCGCCTTGCCCGTGGTCAAGGAATTCATCGCACGGGTCAAGGAAAAAGCAGTAGGCAAGGAAGTGATCGGCAGCCTGTCGCCCGGGCAGGCCCTGGTGGGCGTCGTGCATCAGGAGATCATCGCGCTCATGGGCGGGGAAAAGGCCGATATCAACCTTTCCACCGTTCCGCCCGCAGTCATTCTCATGGCGGGGCTGCAAGGCGCGGGCAAAACGACCAGTAGCGGGAAGCTGGCGAAGTGGTTGATGGAAAACAAAAAGAAAAAGGTATTGCTCGTTTCCTGCGATATCTACCGCCCCGCTGCGATTCACCAACTGGAACTGCTGGCCAGGCAAACCGGTGCGGACTTTTTCCCGGTTCAGGCAGGGCAACAGCCAAAAGAAATCGCCATTGCTGCGCTGGGCTTTGCCAGAACGCATTTCCACGATGTGATGATCGTGGATACCGCGGGACGGCTGGCCATCGATGAAGCCATGATGAAGGAAATCAGAGAGCTGGAAGCGCTGTTGAGGCCTATCGAAACGCTATTTGTCGTGGATGCGATGCAGGGACAGGACGCAGTCAATACCGCCAAAGCATTTGCCGAGGCACTGCCTTTGACCGGCGTGATCCTGACCAAACTCGACGGCGATTCCCGTGGCGGGGCGGCACTATCGGTGCTTCACGTCACGGGCAAGCCGATAAAATTCGCCGGTGTAGCCGAAAAACTGACCGGATTGGAGCCATTTCATCCCGATCGCATGGCTTCGCGCATTCTCGGAATGGGCGACGTACTCGGGTTGATCGAGGAGGCCCAGCGCGGCGTAGATCAGCGCGAGGCCGAGAAGCTGGCCAAAAAGATGAAATCGGGCAAAAGTTTCGATCTGAACGATTTCAAGATGCAGTTTCAGCAAATGAAAAATATGGGCGGCATGAGCGCCATGATGGACAAATTGCCCGCTCAACTCAGCCAGGCGGCGCAAAACGTGAAAATCGACGACAAGGTCATCGGCCGGACCGAAGGCATCATTAACGCAATGACCCCCCAGGAACGGGCCAAACCGGAAATTCTGAAGGCATCGCGCAAACGCCGTATCGCCGCGGGCGCGGGCGTCACGGTACAGGAAGTCAACCGCTTGCTGGGTCAATTTGAACAGGCACAGAAAATGATGAAGATGATGAGTAAAGGCGGAATGACAAAAATGCTTCGAAGCATGAAAGGAATGCTTCCCGGGATGCGCTGACGCTGACGAGGAAGATCCGTGGAAGTTCGCGTCTACTCCGCCGGAGGCGTTTTTTCGAGCCCCGCGACGCGATCACCGGGCTTCACATTTTTCGCCGCGAACCAGCCGAGATTCGTTTCTATGGCATATTTCGCGAGCCCGGCGGAAACGTGCGCGGTCGCGGTGCGAGGCATCATGTCGGCAATGTTGAGGATGATCCCTTTTGCATCCACAAAGGCTACGCTCAGCGGTATGTCTGTATTCATCATCCACATGCCATGGTGCCCGGGTTGCGGAAATATAAACAACATTCCGCTGTTCTCAGCCATCGATTGCCGGAACATCAGTCCCTGTAAACGGGCAGCCTCGGTGTGCGCGATTTCGACAGTGAGGGTATGACCGGATATCTTGAGCCGGCCCACTGGCATCTCGGCGCGAAGCGGTGCCGATAATAAAAAACCAAGAAAGATCGCGAGGAGAAATTTAATGCTTGCCGGTACTGCCGAAGCCATTTGCGCCACGCCGAGTTTGCTCGAAGTCATTCACCACGTTGAAGCCAACCTGTACCACCGGCACCACCACGAGCTGCGCGATGCGCTCGAGCGGACTCAATGGAAAAGGAACGTGTCCGCGATTCCAGCAGGATACGAATATCTGTCCCTGATAATCGGAGTCGATCAATCCGACCAGATTTCCCATGACGATGCCGTGCTTATGGCCTAGCCCGGAACGGGGAAGTATCATCGCGGCAAGCCCCGGATCAGCGAGGTGAATGGCGATGCCAGTGGGAATCAGGCTGGCTTCGCCCGGCTGGATGGTCATCACCTGCTCGATGCAAGCCCTCAAATCAAGGCCAGCGGAACCCGATGTGGCGTAAGCCGGGAGCTGATTTCTTAATCGTTCATCAAAAATTTTAATGTCTATTTTTCGCATGGCAGCGTCAGAGGTCTCGTATTTTTTCATGCAATAACGCAATATGTCTGATCAAATGCCGGGCCTGCTCAACCTTCTTCGCCTTGGGCAGATGATGTTGGCCCGTATCATCGAATAGTGTCAGGGTGCTTTCGTCAGAACCTATGGCATCCTGGGCCAGATTCGCGACCAGCAGCGGCAGCTTTTTCTTGCGCCGCTTGGCTTCGGCATTCTTCTCCAGGTTCTCGGTTTCCGCGGCGAATCCCACGCAGAACGGCGGCGCATGCAAGCTTGCCACATACGCCAGAATATCGGGATTGGCCGTTAATTCCAACGTAATGTTCTCACTGGTTTTCTTCATTTTTTGCCGGCCGGCATTTTTGACGCGGTAATCCGCTACGGCCGCGACGCCCACAAAAATATCGGTACGTGGAATCTCTTTTTTCACGGCTTCCAGCATGTCCTGCGCGCTGACGACACCGATACATTCCGCAGCGGCAGGCGGCTGCAGGCAAACGGGACCCGAGATGAGAATGACTTCCGCCCCCGCTTCAAGCGCCGCGCGAGCAATTGCATAGCCCATTTTCCCGGAACTCAGGTTGGTAATCCCGCGAACCGCATCGATAGCCTCATATGTAGGACCCGCGGTGACGAGCACGCGCTTGCCCTGTAGCAGCTTGGGCTGAAAAAAAGCGTGCACCATGTCAGCGATTTCCTGCGCCTCGAGCATGCGGCCCATGCCGGTCTCGCCGCACGCCTGCGCGCCGCTGGCGGGGCCGAGTATCGTTACACCGTCGTGTTGCAGCGTAACGAGGTTGCGCCGGGTCGCAGCATTTTCCCACATTTGCCGGTTCATGGCCGGCGCGATCAGAAGGGGGCAATCACGCGCGAGGCATAATGCGGAGAGCAGATCGTCGGCGAGCCCATTGGCGAGCTTGGCAATAAAATCAGCGCTCGCGGGTGCAACCAGAATGGCGTCCGCGTTGCGCGACAGATCAATATGAGCCATACCGCCAGCAATGCTTGAATCCCAAAGCCCGGTCAACACGGGTTTTCCGGTCAACGCCTGCAACGTCGCGGTACCCACGAAGCGCAAGGCCGATTCGGTCATTACCGCCTGCACATCGATGCCGTCCTGAATTAAAAAACGCGCCAGTTCCGCTGCCTTGTATGCCGCAACTCCGCCGGTCAACCCCAGCAGCAGACGCCTATCCGCTGCGAAAGACTTGTCAGTCATGTTCATATTCATCTGAGCTCATCGTGGCGGGCTAACAGGAGCAAAAGGGAGCAAAAGGGAGCGAACGGGAGTTTAACCTGAAAAACTCATTTTATTACAGAGAATGATGCCCCAGTTGATCTGATATATTTCTCCGGCATTAACCCAGATAATCCATTAGGGC
>DASVYI010000098.1:0-5248 GCA_036392275.1 Nitrosospira sp.
GGATAAAGGCCGCATTGCCGAGCGCGGCACCCACCGGGGACTGCTGGCGGCGAACGGCCTGTATGCATATATGTGGCAGGTTCAACAGCGCGAAGAACAATCAAAAATACAGCAGGCGGAACAAATCCCGGCAATGGACGATGACGTGGCTCGCGCCTGCTAGCCTGCCAGTCCCCCTCGCACGAAATTTTTGCCGTCAGCGCGTGTCATAAAATGAAAAGGTAAATCCTATCGTTTTATGCCGAACCATAGGGACAAAATCAGGGACAAAATGGGATCGGCGGCGCGGACCTCTGCGGATCGATTTCACCTGAAAACGCCACATTTGAACGGCATTGCATTTATTTGCGAGACTTAATCAGCGCAGGCAACTATAATCTCATCGTTTTTTAGAGCGAATTCAAGGGTTCACGTGTTCAGCGCATCTTTTTCGGTATTACCCCAGTATTTGATGCCCAAGCAGGCCATGACGATGCTGGCCGGCCGCATCGCCAACGCGAGCGCGGGTCTTGCAACTACCGCCATCATACGGTGGTTCATAGGACACTACGGCGTCAATATGAACGAGGCGCTGAATCCGGACATTCGGAGTTACCGCACATTTAACGAGTTCTTTACCCGTCCCCTGCGTCCCGGGGCCAGGCCCATCTCCGGAGCGGACTACGTCTGCCCGGCCGATGGGGTCATCAGTCAGCTTGGGATCATTTCCGGGGATCAGATTTTCCAGGCTAAAGGGCATAATTATTCGACGACCGCCCTGATAGGGGGCAACAGCGCGCTGGCGGAAGCGTTTTATGGAGGGAATTTCGCGACCATCTACCTGAGCCCGAAGGATTACCATCGCGTGCACATGCCTTGCGGAGGCCGTCTGATTCGCATGATCCATGTCCCCGGCACCTTGTTTTCTGTCAATCCCGGTACCGTACGCGGCGTTCCTAGTCTTTTTGCAAGAAATGAACGGGTGATTTGCATCTTCGAGTCGGAGCACGGACCGTTTGCGGTGATCCTGGTGGGCGCGACCATTGTCGGCAGCATCTCCACGGTATGGCACGGCGTGGTAAGCCCGCCGCGTTCGGGCGAAAGCCGGGATTGGCGGTACGACACCGGCAATGTCGTGCTTGAAAAAGGCGCAGAAATGGGCCGTTTTCAGCTCGGCTCGACGGTCATCATGCTGTTTCCCAGGAATAGATTGATCTTCAATCCGCTGTGGATGCCTGCCCGGGCCATACGTTTCGGGGAAGAAATGGCATCGGGCGCTGCTTGAGCTATCGGGTGTCTACTGGCTAACTGCCGGACCCGGCACAAAATATGCTGGATCCGGTCTGATCAGGCTTGCAATGCTGCCGGTAAACGCTTATTCATTTGCGTATCCGTTTGAGCTTCTTCATGCTCCGCCACAAAAGGTTTGCTACCGGCAATCTCCTGGCTCATCCGCAGCAAAATTTCGCGAAATTCTTCTCCCACCTCGGGGTGCTGTAAACCGTATGCAACCGTTGCTTCGAGAAATCCCGCCTTGCTTCCACAGTCATAATGCTTGCCCTGATAACGGTAGGTCATCACGGGCTCCAGATTGAGAAGACGGGAAATGCCATCGGTAAGCTGAATCTCCCCTCCCACGCCAGGTTCCAGGCTGGCGATGCAATCGAATATCATGGGTGAGAGCACGTAACGTCCAACGATCGCCAGCGTGGACGGCGCTGCATCGGGTGAAGGTTTTTCGACCACACCGCGGATTTTCGCGCTGCGGCTTCCGGAGTCTTCGCTGTGTGCATCCACAATTCCGTAGCGGTGCGTATCTTCCCGGGATACCGTCCGGACAGCCACGAGACTGCTCGATTCCTGCTCATATTGCGCAATCATTTGAGCCAGCACCGGGGGTTTGCCGTCGATCAAATCGTCGGGAAGCAGCACGGCAAAAGGCTCGTTGCCAACCAGATGCCGCGCGCACTGGATTGCATGCCCCAGCCCCTTGGGTTCCTCCTGGCGGACAAAACTGAAATGCATGCCGTTGGGCGTCAATTGCCGCAATATTTTCAGGGAGGCATGTTTCCCCTGCGATACCAGTTCGCTTTCCAGTTCCACGGAACGGTGCAAGTGATCCTCGATCGCCCGTTTGCTGCGATGCGTGACAAAGATGATCTCCTCGATGCCTGCCGCCGCGGCTTCGTCCACGGCGTATTGGATCAACGGACGATCCACGATGGGCAGCATTTCCTTGGCGATTGCCTTGGTCGCCGGCAAAAAACGGGTGCCGAGCCCCGCGACGGGAAACACCGCTTTCCTTACCGCCTTGACAGGTTTCCGAAAAGATGTACCGTTGAGTGAAAACATTTCTTTCCGGTTTGTGGCGGCAGGCGTGGCGGAAAAGGTCATGAGTGTCTCCTGTGATTGGCTGTTGAGTTATCCTGAGCCTGCTAAAGTTGCCGCAGGTAGGCTACGATGTCCGATTTCTCGTCATCGGTAAGCTTGAGCTGCAGTACCAGGTTGAAAAATTCCACGGTGTCTTCGAGAGTCAGCAAACGGCCGTCGTGGAAATAAGGAGGGCTGTCCTTGATGCCTCTAAGCGTAAAGGTTTTCATCGGCCCGTCACCCGGTTCATTGACGAACCGTTCCAGCTTCAGGTCGTGCATCTGGTGATCCAGGAACGCGGGCGGCTTATGGCAGCTCGCGCACTGTCCCTTGCCGAAAAAAAGCTTTTCGCCGCGCAGCTCCTTATCGGTTGCCCTGGCCGGGTCCAGGCGCCCCTGGCTATCCAGCTTGGGCGCCGGCGGAAAATCGAACATGTTCTGAAGCTGCGCCATATGGCTTACGTGAATCCGGTCGAAAATCGTCATGCCCTTTTTCATCGCATGAATCGCGTCGCCATTGAAATAGGCGGTTCTGAATTCAAACTCCGTGAAGTCTTCCACCGAGCGCAGACTGCGCTTCGAGCCATGTATCTGCTGATTGTACAATCCACGCAGGCTGACAGTGTCGAGGCGGAAGCGACGCTCTTGCGGCCGGACATCCGGGCTGAGGTGGAACTGCGCCGTTGTATGGCCGTTCACATGGCAGTCGAGACAGGCAACGCCCAGACTGGGCTGGGCACTCTTGCGATCATCGGTTGGATTGAATTCTTCCTGGGGAAAAGGGGTCAGCAACATCCGCAGTCCGTCCAGTTGCACGGGCGTCAAAATATCCTTGAATAAACGGTAATAATTGTTGATCGAAACGACCTCGCCCCGCGAAACATCCCCCAGTTCAGGCCGGTTCTGGAGAAAAATGGCCGGCGGAAATTCCGGCAGAAAGGCACCGGGCAAATCGAAATCGACGTCAAACCGCTCCAGCCGCGGAAACATGTCGAGCTGGATTTGGGGAAATACCTGTCCCCCCGGAGATTGCTTGGGATGCGGCAACGCCGGATAGGGAAAGATATTCTGGCTGCGTATCTCCGAAGGGGACATGCTGGCCAGTTTCTGCCAGCTAAGCCCTCCCGGTAAACGCGCGGTCGGCCCAACCGCCAAAGGTTTGCCGCGAGACATCCTGGCTTCCTTGTCGAGCCGGGGCGTCAAATCGTAACGCCGCATGAGCAGGTCGCGCTGGATCTTCATGACCCTGGCACGGTCGGCGACGTCGGCGTTCATGGCCTCCTCGAAAGTTTGCATCGGCTTTTTCGCATTCAGGGGATCGCGGTAAAACTCGAATCCCAGGGTCTTCCCTTTATCAGGTTGATTTTCGAATGCCGGGGACGACGGCCTGGCACTGGCAGCCGCAAAGACAGCCGATCGGTCATGGTCGTTTTTTTTCTGCTCGGGCCGCGTAATCGGTGTCTCGCGAGACGTCTGGGCATCGACAACCGCATCTCCCGGCGGCCGTTTTGCGCTGCGCGTCTCGATATCGCTTTGGCTCATGGCAGCGTTCATTCCCATCCCCAGGCTCGCTATGCCTGCGATGCCGAGACCAAGAAACAGCCGATTCATTTTTTTCATGCCCAATCTCCGCCAACCTCCGTTGTCCGGCGAAACATGAATCGCGGGGATGTGACCCGTATCCCCATTCCCGTATTCCGTGTTCCACTCCGTTGAACCGAGCCATGATCCACGATTGCAGTGCGAATCGTCTGTACGAAACCGCACACTGAGGAACAGGCGAACGTGCAACGTTTCTCTTCTGACAGCAAAGTCCATATCTTGCGGGGAATGTGTTTCGGCTCTATGACCATGAAGCCATTCCGGCGAGTGTTTTCATAAAACATTTTTGTGACGTTGCCAACCAAAGGGGCGAAAGAAACGTTGAGTAGGAAAATAGGAGATGAGCCGGTTCAGGCCGATTGAAGGAATCGGCGTTGAGTTTGCCGAAAAACCCAAGCGGAACGATCCGTGAAGATAGGGATTCAGGGTCCGTCACGCCCGCGTTTCTCGTGTGCGACTCAAAGGAATAGAGGGATAGAGGAGACTTTATTCATGAAAATGAGTCCGGGTATGAGCCGTCCGCTGCTGACCTTTCTGACAACATGGCTGGCTTTGATGGCCGTGGCGTCACCGGCGTTTGCCGACAACGCCGTCAAATTAAAGGTACTGGTCATCACCACAGGCGATTTCGCACACGATCTGGGCTTCGCCTATATCAAGCCCGTCCTCGATGAAATGGGCGTGCCGTACGACATATTGAATGCCAGGACACAGGATTTGACGGCTGCGATGCTGGCTTCTTCACCGGCTGGAGCTGCCTGCAAAGCCGCGGATACCGGCTGTTCCGGCAATTACAATGGCATTATCCTGACGGACGCCGATCTGGTCCCGGACTTCACGCCATCGGAATGGAATATCCTCCATGACTATGAAACCCATTTCGGCGTCCGCGAAGCAGTACTATCGGGATGGCCGGCCACTTACCGGGATCCGAACCCTCCCCATGGGATCTACCTGGATTACGGTCTGGTCTATTCGTCAAGCGGCAGTGACTACGATGCCCAGTGGACAATTCCTGCCACATACGGCAGGCAGATTTTCGAGTATGTGAACCAGTCCAATCCGATCCGGATTACCGATTTTGCCTTCGCAGCCAATCCTCGAAACGATGCCAGCAGCCTGCGGGACGGTTCCGTACCGAGCGTCGAGCCGCTCCTGAGAACCCGGAACGGCGAGGCACTGGTATCGATCGTGCGATACATGATGCCTTCCGGGACAGCACCGGTGCGCGAGGTCATGATCTCGACCATCGCCAATGCCCGTTTCCTCATCCATTCAAAGGTTCTGGCATACGAGTT
>DASVYI010000099.1:0-8083 GCA_036392275.1 Nitrosospira sp.
CGCCGGTACACCAGGCAACCCGCCGCACCAACCGTTCGTCATCACCGATTACGAGCGGTTTGCGGGACAGCACGCTTTCGACATTCATTCGCAGATCTTTCAGGCTCGACACTTCTGAAAGCAGTGTTCCCTGCATGGCGATCCCCTGCTCGCCAAAACGGCCGGTTTCACGAAACCCCAATCTGCGGCCGAGCTGTGCGTTGTTACCCAGTTCCGGATGCGCGTCCAGCGGCAAGTGATAGGCGAGCAGACCAACGTCATGAGTCATCAGATGCGAAATACGGCGATGCTTCATACCGGTGACGCACGGGTCCTCGCCACGCCAGAAATAGCCATGGTGGACAATTACCGCGTCCGCACCGGCTTCTATGGCCGTCCGCAGGAATTCAAGTGAAGCGGTTACACCGCTGATCAGCTGGCGAACTTCATTTCGGCCTTTCACTTGCAGCCCATTTGGGCAATAATCATGAAAGTGCGCGACGTCAAGAAGTTGATTCAAATAGATTTCGAGCTCGGTCAACCGCATCGTTTTTTATCCTATCCTTAATAAAAATTATTTCCACTCAGAATCCCTGTCATCGATGCACAAACTCTGGTTGATTTTCGCACAAGCCACAACGATAGTGCTTGCGGCGCTGTTTGTCGTTTCCACTTTGCGGCCCGAACTTTTGCCCTGGCAATCGCAGTTACGCGGCGGAGCCATAGTCACAGTAAAAGAAGCGGAAGCTCCACCAGCCGGTGCGCCCGGAGCGCCGCGCTTCGGCAGCTTCGCGGATGCGGCGCAGCGAGCCATGCCGACCGTGGTGAACGTATTCACCAGCAAGGAGGTCAAGGTAGCGCCCCATCCATTCATGGAAGACCCCTTCTTCCGGCGTTTCTTTGGCGACCGCTTCGAGTCGGCACCGCAGAGCCGGCGCGCATCGAGTCTTGGCTCTGGTGTAATCGTGAGCCCCGAGGGTTACATTCTTACCAATCATCATGTGATCGAGGCCGCGGATGAAATCGAGATTGCGCTTGCCGACGGCAGAAAGGCCAAGGCGCGGGTCATCGGATCGGATCCGGAGACTGATCTTGCGGTTGTGAAAATAAATATGAAAGATCTCCCCACAATGACCTTTGGCCACTCCGACAGCGCCCGGGTGGGCGATATCGTGCTCGCCATCGGCAATCCTTTCGGAGTAGGCCAGACGGTTACCATGGGTATTATCAGTGCGCTGGGGCGGACACATCTGGGCATCAATACCTTCGAGAATTTCATTCAGACCGACGCAGCCATCAATCCGGGGAATTCGGGCGGTGCGCTGGTGGACACCACGGGCAATCTGATAGGCATCAATACCGCGATTGTATCCCGCACCGGTGGTTCGCTTGGCATCGGTTTCGCCATCACGGCCAAGGTCGCAAAGCAGATCATGGAACAGATCATTCAAACCGGCGGCGTCACACGCGGATGGATTGGCGTGGAGGTGCAAGATCTGACTCCCGAACTTGCGGAATCGTTCAAGCAGCCTAATACCAATGGCGCGCTGATTGCCGGAGTACTCAAGGGCGGGCCTGCCGATCAGGCCGGGGTGAAGCCTGGGGATATATTAGTGGCCGTTGACGGCAAGGCGGTGACCGATTCGTCCGCGATGCTCAACCTGGTAGCAGCACTGTTGCCAGGGAAAACCGCTACGATTACCGTAATGCGCAATCAGGTGGAGAAAGATGTAAAGATCCATGTCGGCAAGCGTCCGCGGCCTACGGTTCAGGAACAATATGAAGAACCGGACATGGATTAACCCCGGCGGAAGGCCTGGTCGCGGTAATCGCGGCGAAAGGTGCATACCTAGAAGCCTGCCGGACTTAAAGGAAATCGGCTGCAAGTGCAACAGACTGCTAGCGGCGTCCTTCTTCGACATCAGCCGTGTCCCGTCCCTGTTTCACACGGTTATTGACAGGGTTATTGCTCATCGCCTGAGCGGGCTGGGTTGGCTGGGCCGGCTGATGCACGACCAGTTCTGTTTCCTGCCTTGTGATCAAGGTTGCAGCCAGTATACCCAGCTCGTAGAGCAGGTACAGCGGCACCGCCAGCATGAATTGGGAAACCACATCGGGAGGGGTAAATATCGCTCCGACCACGAACGCGCCAACCAGGACATAGCGGCGTATATCCTTCAGCTTTTCGACCGAGACGATTCCCACCCGGACCAGTATCACAACGAATATGGGAACTTCGAAAGTTATACCGAAGGCGATGAACATCGTCAAAACGAAGTCGAGATATCTGCCGATATCCGTCATGACCGCCACGCCTTCCGGGGCAAAGTGGGTAATGAACTCGAACACCAGGGGCAGCGCGGCGAAATAAGCGAAGGCCATGCCGCAAATGAACAGAAAACTGCTGATGAGTACCAGCGGAAGTACCAGGCGTTTTTCGTGGGAATATAATCCCGGCGCGACAAATGCCCACACCTGATAGAGGGTATGCGGCAAGGTGACAAGAAAAGCCACCATCATGGCCACTTTCATCGGCACAAAAAAGGGCGTCACCACTTCGGTGGCGATCATTTGTCCGCCTTGCGGAAGCTTGTCCAGCAGAGGTTGCGCCAGCAGGGAATACAATTCTCGCGCATAGTAAGCGCAGGGCAGGAAGCCGAGTACAAAGCCGGCGAATACGCGTATCAGTCTCGCGCGCAGTTCGACGAGGTGCGAAATGAAAGTTTCGTCGGCACTCATGATGTGGAAAGGAACCGGGAACGGAAAAGGCAATTGAACCTAAATCCGGTAGTTGACCGCTCACTTTTCAGTTTACTGCTATGATCCATAAAGATTTTTTTGCGAAACTTGACGTTCACCTTTTTGGTGAGCCCGCTACAGGGCACGTAATACTGAGCCACGTCAAGGAAATATATCGGAGAAGTATACGTTATTCGGCGCGCTCAATTATTGGCGAGCCGCTTCCGTTCCGGTTGCGCCGGAACTCGGCTTTGATTGGACCGAAGGGGAGTTTGCTCCATTGACTGGCGTGACGGGAGGATTAGCCGGGGAACCGGGTTCCGCCACGGCATCGGGGTGTTGCGGAGAAAATGTGGGAGCGGAAGCGCTCGTTTCCGTTGCGTCCATGGCTTCCTTGAACTGGCGTATTTCGGTCCGCACCGTTGTTTCGATGGAATGAGCGGTTCCCTCGACTGAAGTTTTGAATTTCTTCAGTTCTTCCAGTTCCATTTCGCGCTGGATATCGTTTTTGACATCGTTGACGTACCGCTGTGCTCGTCCAAACAGATGCCCAAGCGTGCGCGTCACGCCTGGAAGCCGTTCCGGCCCGATAACGATCAGCGCTACCACTCCAATAACCAGAATTTCCGTAAAGCTGATATCGAACATTTTGTCTGGGTTACCGGTTAAGGCGGTATGCGGGCATTCAGGTGATACGGAAGACCGGGAGCAGACGGGAGCCCATTCGATCCGCTAGCCAGACGGACGGCATTCGCCTGGCTATCTTCCATTTGCCATGGATCAGGACTTCGGCTGGGCGCTGTCCTTGACATCGGGCTCGATGGTCCGGGCGGTGGTTTGTTGGGTCGGCGGCAATTCCTCCTCCTCGGCGGTTTTCATACCCTCCTTGAAACCTTTCACCGCACCGCCCAGATCGCTGCCGAGATTGCGAAGTTTCTTGGTACCGAATACCAGAACGACAACCAGCAGAACGATCAGCCAATGCCAGATGCTGAATGATCCCATATCTTGCTCCTTATCTCCGGTGTGGAATCATGCCGGGCAGGCGCTCCCTGCCTCCTATGACATGAATATGCAGATGGTGAATTTCCTGTCCGCCCACGTGCCCGGTATTGATAATGGTACGGAAGCCATCGGTACAGCCTTGTTCCAACGCAAGCCTGGGGATCAATACCATCATATTCCCCAGTAAATCGCGGTGTCCGTCTCCGGCTTCAGCCAGCGAGCCGATGTGCAGTTTGGGTATCAGCATGAAATGTACCGGGGCCGCGGGATGAATATCGTGAAACGCAAGAACATCAGTATCTTCATAAATTTTCCTGCTGGGAATCTCCCCTCGCGCAATTTTACAGAAAATGCAGTCGTCCATTTTATCCCTGTTTTTGGGCTTCTTTCCGGTTACCGTCCGCCGGTGTCCCTGTTCGGCCGGCTTTTTCGTCTATTCCAGAGACGCCTTCCCGGCGTTTCAATTCCTCCAGTACATCTTGCGGCCCCAGATTGTGGTGGGCCAGCAGTACCAGGCAGTGGAACCACAGATCCGCCATCTCACCCGTAATATGCGGTCTGTCACCGTCCTTTGAGGCCAGCAAAACCTCCGCCGATTCTTCCGCCACCTTTTTCAGGATCTTGTCCCGTCCCCCGTGCAACAGCTTTGCTACGTAAGACGCCGAAGGGTCGCCATCCTTGCGGCTATCGATAACCTCGGCGAGGCGATAGAGAACGGCCGGATCGGTCATTTCCTGTAAATTTCTTCCGGGCTCTTGATTACCGGCGCATCGATTATCCACTGGCCATCTTCAAACCTGTTGAAGAAGCAATTGTGTCTGCCCGTATGACAGGATATCCCGCCCACTTGTTCCACCGTCAGCAGCAGGACATCTTCATCGCAATCCAGATAGATTTCCTTTACTTTTTGCACATGTCCCGATTCTTCGCCTTTATGCCAGAGTTTCTTGCGCGAACGCGACCAATAATGGGCCTCTCCGGTCTCCACGGTAAGTTTCAGCGCTTCGCGGTTCATCCAGGCGGCCATCAGTACCTTTCTGGTATCCGCTTCCTGCGTCACCACCTGCACCAGTCCGTCATCGGACCAGTTTATCTTGTTGAGCCAAATGTCTGACATGGACATGTTCGAGGATCAGATCGTTCTTTCACTATAGCCGTACTTCAATGCCATGCTGCGCCATATACTCTTTGGCCTGGCGCACGGTGTATTCCCCGTAATGAAAAATACTCGCCGCCAGCACGGCATCGGCATGGCCCTCCATGATTCCTTGCACCAGGTGATTCAAATTTCCCACACCGCCGCTCGCGATGACCGGCACTTCCACTGCGTCTGAAACCGCGCAGGTGAGCGCCAGATCGAAACCATTGCGGGTACCGTCCTTATCCATGCTGGTCAGCAATATTTCGCCCGCGCCCAGAGATTGCATTTTCTTCGCCCACTCGACCGCGTCGAGACCCGTGGCCCTGCGCCCTCCATGGGTGAATACTTCCCAGCCATTTTCCACCCGCTTTGCGTCTATCGCTACGACAATGCATTGCGAACCGTAGCGGTCCGATGCAGCCTCCACCAGATCGGGGTTCTGCACCGCCGAAGTGTTGATACTGACTTTGTCGGCCCCTGCATTCAACAACCTGCGGACATCTTCGACTTTACGAACGCCACCGCCCACCGTTAGCGGAATGAACACCTGGGATGCCACTTCTTCGATAATGTGCAGGATCAGGTCCCGATTATCGGAACTGGCGGTAATATCAAGAAAGGTCAGTTCATCCGCTCCCTGGTCATCGTAGCGCCGTGATATCTCGATCGGGTCGCCCGCGTCCCGAAGCCCAACAAAATTGATGCCCTTGACCACGCGCCCATTGGTTACGTCAAGGCAAGGAATAATACGCTTGGCAAGACCCATAAAGTATCGCTATAAAAAAATTTTCAGGCAATTTCCAGTCATTCGCATGGCGAATCGCCGGTCTGCCATACCCCGAAGAACTTTGATTCATGGAAATCCACTGCCGGATTTAGGATTATCCATGGCCTGATTGTAAGCAGCTCTCCTCATCCCTGATGCCAGGAGACTCACTCAGTTAGCCAAATATAGAATACAGCAGGGGGAAATCAGAAAAAATCCTGCGTGGCTCGGGAAGATAGAATGCTTGAATACGCCGGCGTTATCAGGGAATGGTCGTGTCCCGGATTCTCATTTTCATGCTCAAATCATCCGCCAGCGCCTGGGCCAGTTTGAAATCCAGCGCGCCCTCGTAAATGGCGCGCCCCGTGATGGCGCCGGCAATGCCTTCCAGTTCGATTTCGCAGAGCGCCTTGACGTCATCGAGGTTGCCGATCCCGCCGCTTGCGATGACCGGAATGGTGAGCGCCCGGGCCAGTTCCATTGTGGCTTCGATGTTGACGCCGCTCAGCATGCCGTCGCGCCCGATATCGGTATAGATGATGGCTTCGACGCCGTAATCCTCGAATTTTTTCGCGAGATCCACTACATCATGACCGGTGACTTTGGACCAGCCGTTGACCGCAACCTTGCCATCCTTGGCATCCAGCCCGACCATGATATGCCCGGGGAATGCGTTGCAGGCATCGTGGAGGAAGCCCGGTGTCTTCACCGCCGCGGTGCCGATGATGATATAAGTGATGCCGTCGTCGAGATAGCGTTCGATGGTTTCGAGATCGCGTATACCGCCGCCCAGTTGGGTCGGAATTTCGTCGCCAATGGCTTCGACGATTTCCCGAATGGCGGCTTCATTCTTTGGTTTGCCCGCAAAGGCGCCATTGAGATCCACCAGATGCAGCCGCCGCGCGCCCTGGTCCAGCCAATGCCTGGCCATCGCCCCGGGATCGTCGGAAAACACCGTGGCGTCTTCCATCACGCCTTGCTTGAGACGGACGCAATGCCCGTCTTTCAGGTCTATCGCAGGAATGATCAGCATATCAATTCAGGATTAAAATGAGATTGAGTTTTAATATCGGGTACACCGGATTAAACATTACATCCGGATTCACTTGTCCGCATTTGCTTACTCATACGTGAAGCAGGCTCCCAGTGCACAAAGTTGCTCAACAGCGTCAAGCCCGCTTCATGGCTTTTTTCAGGATGAAACTGAACGGCGAAAATATTATCCCTAGCCACGGCACAAGTAAACGGGAAAGGATAAAGACTGTATGCAGCGACGGACTCCAGGTTGGCTGCCTCGACATAATAACTGTGCACGAAATAGAACCGTGTGTCCTGGGGGATTCCCTTCCATAAAGGATGCTGGTTCATCTGATGTACCTGGTTCCAGCCCATGTGGGGCACTTTGAACCGGGGCCTCTCTTGTCCACCAGCCTCGCCGGTGCTGCCTGTATTTGCGGCTGATGTGGCCGGAAAGCGCCGCACTCTGCCTGGTACGATACCCAAGCCCGTGACATTGCCTTCCTCGCTGGTGTCGAAGAGCATTTGCAGGCCGAGGCAGATGCCGAGAAAAGGCTTGTTCATTGCCGCATCCAGTACCGCGCCCCGCAGGCCGTGCCTGTCCAGTTCCCGCAAGCAGTCGGGCATTGCGCCCTGGCCGGGAACCACCACGCGGCCCGCCTTTCGCACGACCTCGGGATCGCCGGTGACGGAGATCGATACGGACGGCGCCACATGTTCCAGCGCCTTGGAGACGGAACGTAGGTTGCCCATGCCGTAGTCAACGATCGCAATGTCAGTCATACCGCAGATGAGAGAGTGATAAGAGGGTGAGAGCTACAATGAGCCTTTGGTGGATGGAATCGTGTCGGCTGCACGGGGATCGGTTTCTATCGCCATGCGCAGCGCGCGCCCGAATGCCTTGAAGATGGTTTCCGCCTGGTGGTGGGCGTTGCTGCCGGTGAGATTGTCGATATGCAATGTTACCAGCGCGTGATTGACGAAGCCTTGAAAAAATTCCTTGATCAGATCGACGTCGAATTCGCCAATCCGCGCACGCGCAAACTCGACGTTGAATTCCATGCCGGGGCGCCCGGAGAGATCCACCACCACTCGCGATAATGCCTCATCCAGCGGCACATAAGCGTGGCCATAGCGGCGCAAGCCCTTCTTGTCCCCGATCGCTTGCGTAAATGCCTGCCCAAGCGTGATCCCGATATCCTCTACCGTATGGTGGGCATCGATATGCAGGTCTCCCCTGGCAGCAATCTCCAGGTCTATCATGCCGTGACGCGCGACCTGATCCAGCATGTGGTCGAGAAATGGCACACCGGTTCCCAATGTTGCCTTGCCGGTTCCATCCAGATTGACACTGACGCCGATCTGGGTTTCCAGTGTATTGCGGTTGATTTTGGCCTGACGCATTGCGATTTCGTTGAAATAAGGCAGGATGAAAA
>DASVYI010000100.1:0-1675 GCA_036392275.1 Nitrosospira sp.
CGCGGTTTCCGGGTAAAAAGGGTAAGCCGTCTTCGGACCGCCGGGCTGCAGGAAAAACTGAATGCGGTGCCGATCGGCGAAATCCTTGAGCAAAGCTTCATCCTCACCATTGAGCGGATCGAGAATACGCAGCACCAGCACATCCACATCCTCACCCAGCGACACTTCAATCTGGGGAAGGCGTTCACGAATGGACAAACTGTCCACCAATTTCCTCAATGGCCCGATAAGCCGGGAAATACGCGCCGGGATCACTTCGCAGGATTGCATGTCCGCAACGAAACTGCTGCGCTTTTCGTGGAAGCCCACCAGCACCGCATTTTTCCTGGCGACATGGCGTACCGACAGCCGTGCGCGATGGCGATAGCCCCAGGCTGCCCCATATACGGCTGGCAGTATGAGTTCGGGCTCGACCTTGCCGATATGCTTGAGATTATCTTCCAGGATACGTTGTTTAGCCGCCACCTGAGCGCGTGCATCCATATGCTGCAAGCTGCATCCGCCGCACAGCCCGAAATACCGGCATTGCGGCGCCACCCGCGTGAATCCCGCCTTGAGAATCTGCCCGGCCTGCGCCAGTTCAAAGCTGGGTTTCTTGCGGTAGGCATTGAAGGTGACGGTTTCACCCGGCAGAGCCCCTTCGATGAAGATGACTTTGCCGTCCGCATGGGCAACTCCACGGCCTTCCTGATCGAGCGATTCGACGAAAACGGGAACAGACGAAGTGGAGGGAGCAGGAGCGGGAACGGCCATCACGCGCGGCCCTACAGCCATTGGCCGAGAAATTCCTGCCAGTGGGGTTCGGTGGACTTGCTCAGGGTGGCGCGCACCAGCTCGCATTCGCGTTCATACTGTTCGCCATTCAGGATGCCGCGCATGAACTGGAAGCGTAAAAATACGAGATAGGTGTTCACCACGTCGGTTTCGCAATAATTGCGAATCGCGGTAATCTCGCCTTTCTGGAACGCATTCCAGACTTGGGAACCATCCATGCCCAGCTTTCCGGGAAAACCCATCAGCTTTGCCAGCTCATCCAGCGGAACATTCGCGCGCGGCTGATACAACGCGAGCAAGTCCATCAGATCGAGATGGCGGGTATGGTAGCGGCTGAGGTAGTTGTTCCATTTGAACTCGCGGTCATCGTCACCCATATCCCAATAGCGGTGTGCCTGTATGCCATGGATCAGGCCGCGATAATGGAGCACCGGCAGGTCGAAGCCACCGCCGTTCCATGAGACCAGTTGGGGCGTGTATTTATCGATGCCTTCGAAGAAGCGGCGGATGAGTTCCGCCTCGGAATCCACAGCGCTGCCCAGCGACCATACGCGAAAATCGTTCTTGTCGCGCAGGGCGCACGAAATCGCCACGACCTTCTGCACGTGCAACGGCAGAAAATCATTGCCGGCAACCTGGCGCCGCAACTGAAACGCCATATCGGCGATGCCGGCGGCCGCAAGTTGCGGGTCGAGCCCGTGGAGCTTGCGCAATCCCTCGATGTCGGGAACGGTCTCGATATCGAAAACCAGTACAGGTGACACGCTATAGAGTTATATGGTTAATCGAGCTGGATGCCGGGTCGAGCCCGGCATGACGAGATGTCGTTTTTTGCGGAATATAGGTAAACCCGGGACAAGTCTTTATGTTTGGATTTCCGGCGATATGAGGGTGATTCTTA
>DASVYI010000101.1:0-1923 GCA_036392275.1 Nitrosospira sp.
CGCGGTCAGCCCCGTCGAGGCCGGACCCGCCGTTCCCGGACTCTTCCGCCAGCGCCTTGTTTGCCCACCACAACTGGCCGATGATTTCCGCGACCGTCAGGTTCCGGTTGAAACCCTGCCTGCCGGTGGAACAGAATGTGCATGCCAGCGCACAGCCGACCTGACTGGAAACACACAGTGTCCCGCGGCTGGCTTCAGGTATGAAGACCGTCTCGATGCCATTACCGCCCCCTACCGACAACAGCCATTTCCGGGTGCCATCCGCAGCAGCATGATCTCCAATGACGCGGGGCGGCTCGATCACGGCGGCCGCCGCAAGCTTGTCGCGCAACCCTTTCGCCAGATCACTCATGCCGGCGAAATCCGCCTCGCCAAACCGGTGTATCCAGCGCAGCAATTGCTTGGCGCGAAAAGGCTTCTCGCCAATTTCCGCACAGAAACCAGCGAGCGCTTTCGCATCGAAATCGAGGAGATTGACGCTCATGGCGTTAGACAATGGAGCCGATTCTCCGCTTTACCGGGAATAAATATTGAATTGCGGAAAAAAATAGGCAATCTCGACCGCCGCCGTCTCCACGGCATCGGACCCATGTACCGCGTTGGCATCGATGCTGTCGGCAAAATCGGCCCGGATCGTTCCTTTTTCCGCCTTTTTGGGATCGGTCGCACCCATCAGCTCGCGGTTCTTTCTGATCGCGTCTTCACCTTCAAGCACCTGTACCATTACCGGCCCGGAAATCATGAATTTCACCAGATCATTAAAAAAAGGACGGCTGCGATGCACGGCGTAAAAGCCTTCCGCGTCCTCCTGCGATAGACGCAGCATGCGCGCCGCGATTATTTTCAGACCATTACCTTCAAAACGGGAATAGATTTCCCCAATCACGTTTTTTGCCACTGCATCGGGTTTGATGATGGACAGGGTTCGCTCAACAGCCATTAAGTACCTCAAAAATCAATAATAAAAATGAATGGTTAGCGAGCTATTTTAACAAAAAACCCATTTGGAAACCGGGAAAATACAAAAGCCCGGGACGGATCGGGCTTCAGTCTGATATACGGCAAGCCTGATTAGTTCCGTAACGAGATTTTTCGCGGTCCAGACTCCTGCCGTGGCATGGTGGATTCTGGACCGCTTAATTTGGGAATGCAATGGAATTGATTCCTCCCGTTACTGTTCGGGAGATCAGTAACCGGCGTGGATTGGGCCGCACAAGTCCCCAACCGGACGAGCCTGACAGCCCGCAAAGGTAAAACCGCGACTGTACGGGTTACGCCGGGAAAGAAAGCCGTACGGAGGTTCCTTGGCCAATGGCGCTTTGTACCGTGGTCTTTCCGTCGTGGAGGCCGACAATCGATTTTACGATCGCCAATCCCAGCCCGGCGCCTTCCGTTTTGGCATCGCGCGAGGGATCGGCCCGGTAAAAACGATCAAATATTTTCGGTAAATGTTCCTGTGCGATTCCTGTTCCGCTGTCGCGGCAGGTAACTTCGATCCCGCCGTCGATATGCTGGATGGAAAAAGCGATTTCCCCGCCGCTTGGGGTGTAATGCAAGGCATTTGAAAGCAGGTTACTGATGACTCTTCGAAAAAGAATCGGATCGGCGTCCATTGCTCCATCCCCTGCGCACGTTATCCGAACCTCCTGCTCCGTGGCCAGTGCCTCATAAAAACTGATGACTTTCGTGACTTCCGTGCGCACATCGATCCGGCTGCGGGTAACCATGGTCTGCGTACTATCGGCTCTGGCCAGGAATAACAGGCTATCCATCATGCGTGACAGGCGATCGTATTCCTCCAGACTCGATGCAAGTATCTCGCGGTATTCATGAGCCTCCCGGGGCTTGGAAAGGGCCACCTCGGCTTCTCCGCGCAGGTTATTGATCGGGGTACGCAGCTCATGCGCCAGATCAGCCGAGAAC
>DASVYI010000102.1:0-2721 GCA_036392275.1 Nitrosospira sp.
CTTCGCCAAATTCCTCGGCTTATCAACATCAGTGCCCTTTTGCAGGGCAACATGGTAGGCAAGCAATTGCAAAGGAATGGTGTGCAGGATGGGACTGAGCAGCCCGGCATGTTCCGCCAGCCGGATGATGTGCACCCCTTCGCTTTCCTGGATGTGGGAGTCCGCGTCGGCAAAAACGTAGAGTTCACCGCCGCGTGCGCGGACTTCCTGTAGATTGGATTTGAGCTTTTCCAGCAGCGCGTCGTTGGGGGCGATGGCTACGACCGGCATATCCTTGTCCACCAGCGCCAGCGGGCCATGCTTCAGCTCCCCTGCGGCGTAGGCTTCGGCGTGGATATAGGAAATCTCCTTGAGCTTGAGCGCGCCTTCCATGGCAATGGGATAGTGCATGCCGCGTCCCAGAAACAGCGCGTGCTTTTTCTCCGAAAACCGCTCGGCCCAGACCTTCACCTGCGGCTCCACCTGAAGTGCATGCTGCAGCGCAACAGGCAAATGCCGCATGGCTGCGATCATCTCGCGCTCGCTCGTATCCGACGATTTGCCGTTGAGTTTCGCCAGCGTCATGGTGAGCAGCATCAGCGCGGCCAGCTGGGTGGTAAACGCCTTGGTGGAAGCGACACCGATCTCGGGACCCGCGCGGGTGAGGAAGCGCAGGTCGGTTTGCCGTACCAGCGCGCTTTCGGCCACGTTGCAGATGGCGAGGCTGTGGCGGTGCCCCAGTGATCTGGCATAACTGAGAGCGGCCAGCGTGTCGGCGGTTTCCCCCGATTGCGAGATGCCTACCACCAGCGTATCGGGACTAACCGCCGGATTACGGTAACGGTATTCGCTGGCGATTTCGACATTGCAAGGCAGACCCGCCACGGTTTCCAGCCAGTAGCGGGCGACCAGTCCGGCATGGTAGCTGGTGCCGCAAGCGAGAATCAGGATACTTTTTGTATTGTTGAAAATATTTTCCGCCTCATTGCCAAACAGCCGGGGTGATATGGAGTGCGCGTTAAGGACCATTTCCAGCGTATTCGCCACGACGCCGGGCTGTTCGAATATTTCCTTCTGCATGAAATGGGCATAAGGCCCCATTTCCACCGCTTCATTGGTCAGCTCGCTTTCCCGTACGGTGCGCACGACTTCCTTGATTTCGCCGCCATGAAGGCAGTTGACGATGCGATAGCTGTCGCGGTGCAGTTCGGCCACGTCGCCCTCTTCCAGGTAGATCATGCGCCGCGTCACCTGCAGCAGGGCGGATGCGTCCGAAGCGGCGTAGGTGCCGTATTCTCCCAATCCGAGCAATAACGGCGCGCCATTGCGGGAAACGATGATGCGCTCGGGCCGCGCCTCTTCCATGACCGCGATGGCATAGGCCCCTTGCAGCTCGGCCACGGAGCGGCACACCGCGTCGAATAAATCGGGTGTCTCTTTCAGATTGAAGGTGATGAGATGGGCGATGACCTCAGTGTCGGTGTCGGACTTGAATTGGTATCCCGCATCCTGCAAGCGCTGGCGCAGCGCCTCGTGATTTTCGATGATGCCGTTATGCACTACCGCGACCTTCGGCGCGTCGCCGGAAAAATGCGGATGCGCGTTGCGCTCCGAAGGCGCGCCATGAGTTGCCCAGCGGGTATGGGCGATTCCGGCTTCGCCACTGAATTTCTGGTCGTCCGCAAGTTTGCTGAGTTCCGCGACTCGCCCGGTGGTGCGCAGCCGATGTAACCCGCCATTATTGAGCGCGATCCCGGCGGAATCGTAGCCGCGGTATTCCAGGCGGCGCAACCCTTCCAATAGCGTGGGGACGATATTACTTCTGGCTACTGCGCCGACTATGCCACACATATGTGGTCTCCTTTCTGCTGGGGATCGAGAAGTCAAATGTCTCTGAAAAAATCCGACGAACCCGATTCACTTCTCACCCTTCGGTTTTTTAACTGGCCGCTTCCATCCATCGATGCTCATTTGCCTGGCACGCGACAAAGTCAACATTTCCGGCGGCGTATCTTTGGTAATCGTCGAACCCGCCCCGATCGTGGAACCGTGCGCGACGGTCACCGGCGCGATCAGTTGCGTATCGGAACCGACGAAAACGTCGTCCTGGATGATCGTCTGGTGCTTATTGGCGCCGTCATAGTTGCAGGTGATCGTGCCCGCGCCAATGTTGACGCTCTTGCCAACCACCGCGTCCCCGATGTAGCTGAGATGGTTTGCCTTGCTGCCAGCTGCGATGGCGCTATTTTTGACTTCCACGAAATTGCCGATGTGAACCTCATTGTCGAGCCTGGTTCCGGGACGGATACGCGCATAAGGCCCGATGCGGCAGTTTTTGCCGATCTCGGCGGATTCTATCAGGCTGAACGGCGCAATGGCCGAGCCGGCCGCAACCGTAACATCTTTCAGGATACTGTGGGCGCCTACTTTCACACCGTCGCCCAATTGCACGCGACCTTCAAAAATACAGTTGATATCGATTTCCACATCTCTGCCGCAGACGAGTTGGCCGCGGATATCGATGCGCAATGGATCCGCAAGCGTTATGCCCTGCTCCAGCAGCTTTTGCGCGGATTCATGCTGATGGATTCGCTCGAGCTCCGCCAGTTGCGCCTTGCTGTTGACGCCGGTGGTTTCCCAACTGTGACCAGGGTGCGCGGCTTTCACATCGAGGCCATCCTTTACCGCCATGGCGACGATGTCAGTCAGATAATATTCTTTTTGGGCATTGTTGTTTTCCAG
>DASVYI010000103.1:0-7481 GCA_036392275.1 Nitrosospira sp.
GACGAACAGCGGGGGTGGAAGCAGCCGGTGGAAGGATCTCGCCATAACCCGGTGGCGGGAGGATGGCACGTGTGATTATTGGGGCAGTTTCTGCTATTTGCGCGACACGGTGAGCGGCGAGTTCTGGTCTAATACCTATCAGCCCACGTTGAAGGAAGCCAAACGGTACAGCGTCGTATTTTCGGAAGGAAAGGTGGAATTCCGGCGGCGCGACCTGGATTTTGATACTCACACGGAGATTACGGTATCGCCCGAAGATGACATCGAGTTGCGCCGGGTTCGCGTCACCAATCGCGCATGGACCCGCCGTACGATTGAGGTTACCTCCTATGCCGAGGTGGTGCTGGCATCCCCCGCGGCAGACGCACAGGCTCCGGCCTTCGGAAATCTTTTTGTGCAGACGGAAATATTATCCGACCGGTGCGCGATTCTGTGCAGCCGCCGTCCGCGTTCCCAAAGCGATCCCGTGCCCTGGATGCTGCATTTGATGATAGTGCATGGTACGTCTGCCGAGGCAATTTCCTATGAAACCGACCGCATGGCATTCATCGGACGCGGAAACGACGTATCCGCCCCCAGAGCAATGATGGATCCGGCGCCACTGTCCGGCAGCGCGGGTTCGGTCCTGGACCCGATTGTGGCTATCCGGCAGCGCATGACCATCGAGCCGGGAGAGTCGGCGATCATCGACATCGTCACCGGGGCCGCGGATTCGCGCCATGCGGCGATGAACCTGGTCGAAAAATACCAGGATCAGCAATTGACAAATCGTGTGTTCGATCTTGCGTGGACACATGGTCTCGTCGTACTGCGGCAGCTCAACGCGACCGAGACGGATGCACAACTGTTTGGCCGTCTGGCGGGCTCGGTGCTATACGCCAGCCCCTACCTGCGCGCCGATGACGCCGTGCTGAGCAAGAACAGACGCGGCCAGTCCGGGCTGTGGGGGTATGCCATTTCCGGTGATCTGCCCATCGTGCTTGTGCAGATCACCGATGCGGCTAACCTCAATCTTGTGCGGCAATTGGTACAGGCACATTCCTATTGGCGGGTCAAAGGCATGACCGTCGACTTGATCATCTGGAATGAAGATCACTCGAGCTATCGTCAGCTTCTTCATGATCAGATCATGGGTCTGGTAGCTGGCAGTGCCGAGGCTCATCTGCTCGATCACCCAGGTGGAATTTTCATCCGGCGCGCGGAGCAGATTGCTGCCGAAGATCGCATCCTTCTGCAAACTGTCGCGCGTGTGATCATTCTCGACAGTAAAGGAACACTGTTGGAGCAGCTGGTTCGCCGTGTTCCCGAGGAATTAGCCATTCCATCAACCAGGCTGAAGCCGGTCCGGCGCTTCGAACCCGAGCAGGCCGTTAAACTCCGGCATCCCGGGCTTCTCTTCGATAACGGGTTTGGCGGTTTCAGCGCCGACGCGCGTGAGTATATCATCACGACCGGGCCGGGTCAGACGACTCCGGCGCCCTGGTCAAACGTTCTGGCAAATCCGCAATTTGGGACAATAATCTCGGAGAGTGGCCAGGCGTACACCTGGAGCGAAAATGCGCATGAGTTTCGCCTGACCCCGTGGAACAACGATCCGGTTTGTGACTCGGGCGGCGAAGCCTATTATTTACGCGATGAGGAAAGCGGGTACTTCTGGTCGCCGGCGCCTTTGCCAAAGCGAGGAGCAACGCCCTATACCACGCGGCACGGGTTCGGTTATAGCGCATTCGAGCATATCGAGACCGGCATTCATTCCGAGCTCTGGGTTTATGTTGCTCTGGACGCACCGGTGAAATTTGCCGTACTCAAGGTCCGCAACGACTCCGGGCGGCCGCGCAAGCTCTCGGCGACGGGGTACGTCGAATGGGTACTGGGGGATTTGCCGGAAAAATGCAGAATGCATATCGTGACCGAGACGGATTCCGCGAGTGGAACTTTATTGGCACGCAATCCTTACAACAACGAATTTTCTGGCCGCGTGGCATTTTTCGATGTCGATGATGCTGTCCGTGAAATAACCGGCGACCGAGTGGAATTCATTGGCCGCAACGGCAGATTGCGGGACCCGGCCGCGATGGCCGCCAGAGGGCTTTCCGGGCGGGTGGGGGCGGGACTCGATCCTTGCAGCGCCATCCTGGTTCCATTTGAATTGTTGAACGGCCAGACACGGGAAATCATTTTTCGTCTGGGGGCCGGGCTTCATGCAGATGATGCGCTCAAGCTTGCGCAGCGCCTCCGCGGAAGCTCAGCCGCATATCAGGAGCTGGAAAAGGTACAGCACTATTGGCAACGGACGCTCGGCATGGTTCAGGTGGAAACGCCAGATCCTTCCATAAACGTGCTGGCCAATGGCTGGCTAGTTTATCAGGTCATAGCCTGCCGCTTGTGGGGGCGCAGCGGATATTATCAGTCGGGAGGGGCTTTCGGATTCCGCGATCAGTTGCAGGATGTGATGGCGATCGTTCACATCGAGCCTGCTCTGGTTCGTGAGCATTTGCTGCGGTCGGCGACTCGCCAGTTTGTTGAAGGCGATGTTCAGCATTGGTGGCATCCGCCGGGGGGGCGAGGCGTCCGAACACGCTGTTCGGATGATTACCTCTGGCTGCCGCTGGCAGTCTGCCGGTATGTTACCGCTACCGGCGATATAGGCGTATTGGATGAGTCTATTTCTTTCCTGGAAGGGAGGCAGGTCAGCCCCGATGAGGATTCATATTATGATCTGCCCGTGCATTCCGAGCAGTCTGCAAGCTTGTACAACCATTGCGTGCGTGCGGTCCAGCATGGCTTGAGATTCGGCGAGCACGGCCTTCCGCTGATGGGAGCCGGGGATTGGAACGATGGAATGAATCTGGTCGGTTTTCACGGCCGTGGCGAAAGTGTCTGGCTGGCGTTCTTCCTGTATGACATACTTCTGCAATTCTCCGCGCTTGCCGGGCGGCACGGCGACGCGGCGTTTGCCGAACGCTGCCAGGAAGAAGCCGGTCTCCTGCGCAAGAATATCGAGCAGTACGGCTGGGATGGGAAATGGTATCTGCGCGCATTCTTTGATGACGGGTCACCGCTGGGCTCATCCGGCAATCCCGAATGCCGGATCGACGCAATCTCGCAGAGCTGGTCGGTTTTATCCGGCGCCGGCTCCGCCGAACGTCAACGCCAGGCAATGGAGTCAGTGAACCAGCATCTCGTCAGGCGCGATGCGGGACTGATCCAGCTTCTGGATCCACCTTTCGACAAGTCGCCCTTGAATCCGGGATACATAAAAGGTTATGTGCCCGGCGTGCGGGAAAACGGTGGACAGTACACACACGCCGCTGTCTGGACAACCATGGCGTTCGCGGTCCTGGGCAGCCACGAGCGAGCCTGGGAGTTGCTGGGGATGATAAACCCTGTCAATCACGCGGGCACACCCGAGAAAGCCGCGGTATACAAAAACGAGCCGTACGTGGTGTCAGCCGATGTTTACGCGGTTTCTCCGCACGTTGGCCGCGGCGGGTGGTCCTGGTATACGGGTTCCGCGGGCTGGTTGTATCGCCTGATACTGGAAACGCTGCTCGGCCTGACGTTGGAAGAGCATAAACTGCATTTCAAGCCTCGCCTGCCCGAAGAGTGGGAGTCGTTCACAGTGAAATACCGCTACGGAGAAACGGTCTATCACATCCTCATCACGCAGACAGCCGGAGCGGGGAAGGAAAGCCTGGTTATCGACGGTGTGGAGCAACGCGATCTCGTCATCGCTCTTGCCGACGACCGGGCCCCGCATACGGTTGAAATACGGTTGACGTCAGGCTGACTAAACGCTGAGCCTCAGGATGAATAGCCCCTCAGGTTATTCAGCCTTGGCGGGCAGAAAGCCCATCGGTCCAATGGGTGCGGGAGCCATTGATACCATTGACAGGAACGCAGGCTCCAAATACCGGGTGAATATTGGTCGGGTGAATATTGCGCGGCGTGGCTTTCGCGATTCCGGCAAGCAGGCTCTGGGTGTACCGTTGCAGTGAATAACGCAGCGGACTGGCGAGCTCGAATTCTCTTCTCAGATTGGCTGCCTTGAGCCGGTAACCATAACCCGCACACTGTACGACTGCCCGGGTTGGCGTCGTCTTCCGCCCCATAAGCATGGAAATTCCAAATAGACCCTCATTCCCGATAACGGCAATTTTCGTTGATTCCCCGTCATCCGTCATGCTGATCAAGGAAATAATACTGGTAGTGGGGAAATACACAAGATCCAGTTCGCTGCCATTTTCGTAAACAGCCCATCCCTCCGGCATGGACACGAGCTCAAGGCAGAGTCTCAGGCGCTCATAATCCGTTTCGGGGAGTTCCGCCAAAATGAGGTTTTGCTTGGGGGTCTGAAGGGATGACATGTGTTCCTCACTGTTATGGTCTCGATAAAATGAACTTCCTATCGTTCTGTTCTGCTATAACTTAATAACTGGCTCACAGATTCACAGATGCCCCAGAATGCGAGTGGAAAAACACGGCAGAACAGTTCGTGATGAAACAGTACATGGAACGCCGTTGCCCGTATGTGCGTTGCCGGACAGACGGGGTCCGCCAAAGAAAGAGAATAGCGGGTGATGAAGGAAATCATGAGTGCAGGGTATGAAACCGCGTGGGCATAAGGAATGAGGAGACCCTATACGGCAGAGCTTGCCGGGACGTGGGAAGTGCCTTTGATGGAGGAAAAAATCAGATGAATGACGAGCATTCGGCCGGCAAGCGGTGGTTAGGGTGATAAGCGGCGGGAGCGGGCGATCGGATACGATGTCAACTTTATGGAGGATATGTAATGGCTAAGACTGCCAAGGAAAAGCTTCTTGACGATTTTCACGCGGTCATTTCCGAGACGGAAGAATTAATGAAGTCTGTCAGTAACGAAAGTGGAGGAAAAACGCAGGCCCTGCGCGCCAGGATCGAGGACAATTTGAAACAGGCCAGGGAATATCTCCATGATTTTGAAGGTGCCATGATAGATAAATCCAGGATTGCGGCCCGAAAGACCGATGAATATGTGCATGAAAATGCGTGGAGCACCGTTGGTATTGCGATCGGTATTGGCATTCTTATCGGGCTTTTGATTAGAGAACGTGATTAACGAAATCAGGAGCTGGAACATTTCTTAGGCGTGGTGGGCAGGGTCCGTTCGGCAGTTTGGCGGATTCAGGGCAGGGTCATATAAAGGATAAGGCAAAATAGACGAGGAGCCGCAGCACGGGGGTGCGACCAGTTTTGGCTGAACGTCAATAAGATCGGTAAGTAATAGTGGAAGTGGATCAGTAAGTGTAATAGGCGTTCGTTTGTTATCAAACTCGAATGGGAGAGCTATCATGAAAATACGAAAAATGTTTGTCGCCTTTTCTGCTTCACTGCTGATTTCAGGAAATGTCTGGGCCGCGTCTGCATCTTCTTTTACCACGCTCTATACGTTCGGCGACAGCCTTTCCGATGTCGGCGACAGCGACTCAGCCGTGATGAGCCTCTATAAACTTCTGGGTAATAACTGCGATCCTCTTCATCAATGCGGCATTCTCGGGCCTTATTCTCATGGACGGCTCTCCGATGGCCCGGTTGCCTCCGAGCAACTGGCGGCTGCACTATTCCCGGGGGGGGTGAATCCCATAAATTTTCGCAGCTATGCCGTCGCAGGGGCGAACACGGGAGATTCGAACAGCGGTTTTAATCTTGGCGGCATCATCAAGCTTCCCGGAATGAAGCAGGAGGTGGACAATTATCTGTCAGACTCGAAAGGAACAGCCGATCCCAAGGCGCTGTATTTTCTCTGGGGCGGGGCGAATGATTATTTTACGGGTGATCCTGCTGCCGCAGCCGCCCACAATCTGGCCGGGTATATCAGCACGCTGGTGAATGCCGGTGCCAAACATTTCTTGGTGCCCAACCTGCCAGACTTGAGCCTGACGCCTGACCAGCTCCATAAACCTGAAGCGCAGGCTTATTCGCTTGCCTTTAATTCCGCACTGGCGACTGAACTGGGAAATTTACACCTACCGGGCGCCGATATTGCCAGCTTCGATGTTTATTCTTTTTTCAATGGCGTGGTCCAGGATCCGGCAAAGTTCGGTTTTACAAATGTCGATAGCCCTTGTGTGTCCCCCGGAGATATTTTTTCTTGCGGCAATCCTGAGGGCCACGTTTTTTGGGACAACATTCATCCCACGAGCCGGGCGGATGGTTTTATTGCAACCGCTTTCGCCAGTGCCGTGCCGGAACCCGAAATGATTTCCATGTTCATGGCTGGCCTGATTATTCTCGGTTTCGCCGGGCGGCGCAGGCACATGGCTGAAGCCCGGTTATTCCCACATTGACGGCAATTTTCGCCGCGGCATATTCGGCAGTGCATCTCAAGTTGAAACGCATATCTGCCCGGCTCGCTCGGCCATGTTGATAAAATTCAAGAGCGATGCATATGCGGACATCATCATGTTTGGAGATGTTGCCCAGCGATTGCTCAAAATGATGGGGCATAGCGGAACCGTGCCGAGTGCCATACTGGCTGATGATGTGCCGGCTGTGCTGGACCGGTTGAAACGGGCGATCGAGCCGGAAAAAACAGCAGCAAAGCAGAGCGTATCCGAAGGAAAGCGCGATGATGGCGACCAAAACGAACAGGATGAACAGGATGTCAGCCTGGCTTACCGGGCTCTGCCATTGATCGAATTGCTCACCGCCGCAGCGAAAAAGAAGCGCGACGTAATGTGGGAAAAAATGTAACGCGTATCAAGTGTCCGATCGCCATTGCTGAGGTGGCGGCCGAGCGCAGGAATACGCAATTCCGCAACAAGCTCGATAACTTCAAGCCGGTCAACGATTTCTTCATATTCATTGTGCTGCTGTTTACCTGATTTTTTATACTCGGTCGCGTGGCGTGCAAGAGAGGATCATGTTCAGAAGCGTCGTTTCTCCCGGCTTCGTTCTGGTATCCATACTGATTGCGCTGGCGAGTGGAGAAGTCAATGCGTTGCCCAGCTTTGCCCGCCAGACCGCCATGCCATGCAGCGCCTGCCATGTACAGGCTTTTGGACCGGGCCTCACACCGACGGGCCGCAACTTCAAGCTGTACGGTTACACCGATGTGAGCGAAGACAGGACCGGATTCATTCCGATCGCCGGCATGATACGCGGGTCGTTCACGCATACCAATAGCGGCCAGCCGGGCGGTGCGGCTGACCGTTTTGGCCCCAATAATAATGCGACTATCGACGAAGCTTCGATTTTTTATGCCGGTCGCATAACCTCAAAAATTGGCGCTTTCGTGCAGGGAACCTATGATGGCGTCAGCAATACGGGAGCGCTCGACAACACCGATATCCGTCTTGCGGATTATGTGGACCTGGCCGGTAGCCCTCTCGTTTACGGCGTTTCGGTGAATAATAACCCGACCGTTCAGGATCTCTGGAATACCACCCCTGCCTGGAGCTTTCCCTGGTCGTCATCGCCGCTTGCGCCCACGCCTGCCGCGG
>DASVYI010000104.1:0-2940 GCA_036392275.1 Nitrosospira sp.
TACCCAGCTCTTCACCGCAGCCAAGGCGCTGTCATGCGGTTTCTGCCGGCTCGGCAGCCGGCTTGCCATCGTTACCAATGGCGGCGGACCGGGTGTCATGGCGGCCGACCGGGCCGCCGACCTTGGGCTTGTGCTGGCGCCTCTCGCAGATGCCACCGTTCAATACCTCGACCAGCATTTGCCGCGTCACTGGTCGCACAGCAATCCGGTGGACATCATTGGAGACGCCGGAGCGGATCGTTACCACCACGCAGTGAAGGCCTGCCTCGAGGATGAAAATATTGACGGGGTATTGACGATACTCACGCCTCAGGCCATGTCCGCGCCGCTGGAATCGGCGCAAGCGCTGATAGATCTGTCCACCAGGCACTGCAAGCCGCTGCTGGCCTGCTGGATGGGTGAAACACAAGTTGCCTCAGCCAGGGAAGCCTTCTCCAAGGCGCGCATACCTTATTTTCGCACTCCTGAGCCGGCCGTGGAGGTCTTTTCCCATCTCTCGGCTTATTACCGCAATCAGCAGTTGCTGCGGCAAATGCCCGGCCCATTTTCGCATCATCCCGAGCCCGATGTGGAAAGTGCCAGGCTAATTATTGAAGGTGCGATGCAGGAGCGCCGCATGGTTTTGACAGCGATGGAATCCAAAGCGGTTCTCGCGGCTTTCCACATTCCTGTCGCGAAAACGATGATCGCCCGCTCGCCTTCGGAGGCGCTCCTCATCGCGCAGCAGTTCGGATTTCCCGTGGTCATGAAAGTGAATTCGCACGATATCAGCCATAAAAGTGATGTCGGCGGCGTGATACTCGATCTGAAGAACGCGCATGAAGTTCGGACAGCCTACCAGGACATCCTGGAAACTGTGAGGAGAAAACGTCCGGACGCGCATCTGGACGGTGTTTCCATCGAACCGATGATTCTCAAGCCCAATGGCCGGGAATTGATGATAGGCGTGACCAGCGATCCCGCATTCGGGCCTGTGATTACGTTCGGTTCTGGCGGCACGGATGTCGAAATCAGGAGTACCCCCGCCGTCGCGTTGCCGCCACTGAACAAATTTCTCACGAACGAGTTGATACGCGAGGCCAATATCGGCAGGATGCTGGGCGCATTCCGCCAAATGGCCGCGGTTGATCTTGGAGCGCTGGAAGAGGTTCTACTGCGCGTGTCGGAAATGGTCTGCGAACTGCCGTTACTCAAAGAAATGGATATCAACCCGCTCATTCTCGATGAGGCGGGCGCGTTGGCCGCCGATGCCCGTGTAATAGCGGGGTACCGGAAACCGGGTGCGGATCGCTATGCGCATATGGCGATTTCGCCCTATCCCGTTCATCTGATCAGGCAGTGGCAACTCGCGGATGGAACAGATATCACAATACGGCCGATACGCCCGGAAGATGCCGAACTCGATCAAAATTTTGTCCGGCGGTTGTCCGAGGAGTCGAGATACTTCCGTTTCATGGACACGATGCATGAGCTTCCTGAAACCTTGCTGGTATCACTCACGCAAATCGATTACGGCAGGGAGATAGCGCTCATTGCGGTCACTCAGGAAAAGGGCCGGGAAGTGGCACTAGGGGTTGCCCGTTATACCATCAACCCCGACGGGAATTCGTGCGATTTTGCGTTGGCCATTGCCGACAACATCACTGGAAAAGGGTTGGGGCAGAAGCTCATGATTTCACTGATGGAGGCGGCGCGCGAGCAAGGATTGAAGGAAATCGGCGGCAGCGTGTTGCATAACAATCATCGCATGCTCAAGCTCATGAACCGGCTCGGCTTTACCATTCGAGGCAGTGGGGATAATGAGAACACCATGAAAGTCAGCAAGTTGCTGTGACAACGCCAGGCGAACAAAACGAACAAAAACATCGTGTTGAGGCTGTGGTGATAAGTCAGCGTTTGTCCGTCCCACGCGCCCGGCTGTTTCCGGATGACATGCTTCATCGAAATGAAAATAACCCCGTTTTCCCGGTAGCGGCACGCGCGAGCTGAAGCCACGCTTATCCGTGGAATAGTTTTCGATCGTCCTGGTCTATAATCAACGCCATTCTTTCCCCGTTACAGTCCCGCTATCATCCATGAGCTTCATCAACAAGCCAATGGCGAAGAAGTCGAATTCCGGCGCGCTGCCGCCCAGGGTCGTCAGGCTGCTGCGCGAGTCTGCCGGACTGGTACTGCTGGGCGTGGTGCTGTATCTGGCATTGATTCTGTATGGCTACGACCGCCTTGATCCCGGATGGTCGCATAGCGGAAATGGCCCGCCGCAAAATCCTGGAGGAGTCGCGGGCGCCTGGCTGGCGGATCTGCTGTTGTATTTGTTTGGCATATCGGCGTGGTGGTGGATGCTGCTTTTTCTTCGCCTGATGTTCGGAACGTTCCGCCGTATTGAATCCACCGGTGTATTCGATCGCCGGCCGCTATTCGTTTCAGCCGCCGGTTTTTTGGCATTGCTGGGAGCCAGCAGCGGCCTGGAAGCGCTGCGGTTTTATACGCTCAAGATGGCATTGCCACAGTCGCCGGGAGGCGTGCTGGGTCTTGTCATCAGCAGGAACCTGTCCGAGTTGCTGGGGTTCACCGGCGCAACGCTGGCGCTGCTGATTCTGATCGCCATCGGTTTCAGCCTGTTCACCGGCCTGTCGTGGCTGCGTTTCGTCGAAAAACTAGGGGCCATGGTAGAAGCGGCATGTCTGTCGGTCAAACGCGGCTGGGAAAACTGGCAGGACCGGCGCGCGGGCGCGATCTCGGTAACGAGGCGCGACGCAGTGGTCGAAGTAGAGAAGAAGCGGTTGCACGAACACCCGCCTTTGCACATCGAGCAGCCGGTCAGCGTCATCCCGAAATCGCCGCGGGTAATCAAGGAGAAACAGGCCCCGCTGTTCGTGGATCTTCCCGATTCGCCTCTGCCGCCCCTGCATCTGCTGGACGAACCGGCGAGGAAGGACC
>DASVYI010000105.1:0-4941 GCA_036392275.1 Nitrosospira sp.
GGCAATTTATCCAGCTGGGGAAGCACGATCAGAATATGCCTGGCTGTGGTAGACTCGGCGAGGGGCGACGCATGCTGTATAAGCGTTGCAAGCATTAGTGACTGTCCTTTTAGTTAAAAAAGTTGCGGTAAGTATAGGCGATTTCTCACCCTGGCTGCATGGCAGCCTTTCCGATCTTTTGACCTTTCATGCGCCAGTACCTTGAACTCATGCAGCACGTGCTCGAGCACGGATATAGAAAATCTGACCGCACGGGCACGGGCACGCTCTCCGTATTCGGATACCAGATGCGGTTCGATCTGTCTGACGGCTTTCCACTCGTCACCACAAAAAAATGTCACTTGAAATCGATCATTTATGAGCTGCTCTGGTTTCTGCGTGGCGATACCAATATAAATTTTCTGAAGGAGCATGGCGTTTCAATCTGGGATGAGTGGGCAGACGAAAATGGCGACCTGGGCCCAATCTACGGGCACCAGTGGCGGTCCTGGGACAGTGCGGGCGGCGAGCACATCGACCAGATGGCGCAGGTCATCGACCAGGTTAGGAACACCCCCGACTCGCGGCGCATTATCGTGTCATCCTGGAATGTCGGCGAATTGCACGAGATGAAGTTGCCCCCATGTCATGCCCTTTTCCAGTTTTACGTTGCAGATGACAAACTCTCCTGCCAGCTTTATCAGCGCAGCGCCGATATTTTCCTGGGCGTCCCGTTCAACATCGCCTCCTATGCGCTGCTCACCCTGATGGTAGCGCAAAGTTGCGGCTTGAAGCCGGGGGATTTCGTGCACACCTTCGGTGACGCGCACCTTTACCTCAACCATCTCACCCAGGCACGCGAACAATTGTGCCGGGAACCGAGAAAACTGCCAATAATGAAGTTGAATCCCTCAATCCATGATGTTTTTGATTTCAGGTACGAAGATTTCACTCTGGAAGGATACGACCCGCATCCGGCAATCAGGGCGCCGGTGGCAGTATGAGGCCACGCCTTTCTGCCTTGGTCGCGATGGCACGGAACCGTGTCATCGGGAGAAATAACGCATTGCCCTGGCGGCTGCCTCCCGATCTGAAGCGCTTCAAAGCCCTTACCATGGGCCATGCCATCATCATGGGACGTAAAACCTTTGAATCGATCGGCAGACCGCTTCCCGGACGCACATCCATTATCGTCACACGGCAACCCGGGTACACTGCGAGGGATGCGATCGTCGTGGGTTCCATCGCCGATGCGCTGGAAGCCTGCTCCGCGAATGCTGCTGATACGCCAGCCTCGTATAGGGAAAACTTCGTCATCGGCGGCGCGGAAATATTCCGCCAAACCTTGCCGATGTGCGACAGGTTACATATTACCGAAATACAGAGGGATTTCGAGGGAGATGTGCTGTTTCCCGAATTTAACCATGACGAATGGGTCGAAGTGTCGTGCGAAAAACATCGGGATGACAGCGGACTGGAATATCATTTTGTAGTGTTCGACCGTAAAACCGGCAGCGCAAAATAAATGGCGGGGCAAATCATCTGCCCCGCCACATTTTCCATCGGACTGCAGCCCCGCTTTTACGCCGGTCCTATCTACAACACTATTACATCCGGTAACGGAAAACCGTTGAAATTGCTGGCATAAGCTGTGGTATATGCGCCAGCGTTGGGAATGTAGATGAAATCGCCTTCCTCGATATCTTCCGGAAGCGTCTCATCGCGCATGAGAATATCGACCGAATCGCATGTCGGTCCGGCAACGGCCCACTGGATGTTCGCCCCCTTTCGATCCGACAGAATCTCATAGCGGAGACCCTCGGTGACTTCGATCAGGCCGCCGAACACGCCCGCGTCCCAGTACATCCACCGTTTGCCGTTCCGTGTCGCAGTGCCCTCCACCCGGCAGACAAAATAAGCCGCATCGGATACGAGATACCGCCCCGGCTCGGCCATGATGCGGATATCCTCCGGCAGATCCGCGATGGCCTGGTTCACCACCTCTCCGATGATTTCAATCGACGGGATGGGTTTGACATGCCGTACGGGATAGCCCCCGCCGATATTCAGCAAGCGCGGGGTCAGGCCTGCGCGGCGCATGTCCGCAAAAACCTTTTTCGCCCGCTCGATGCCCACTCTCCAGTTCTGGGGATTGCGGCACTGCGATCCCACGTGAAAGGTCACCCCGGCAAGATCCGCCCTGAGTTTTGCCGCTTCATTGATGATGTCCTTCATCTCGGCGGCATGCGTGCCAAATTTTCCAGCCAGCGGCCAGTCGCTGCCGATGTTCGGTGTGTCGATGCGTACATACATCTTTGCATCGGGCTTGACGCTCACGATTTTGCGGAGCTCTTCCACGCTGTCCAGGACATACCATTCCACGCCTTTTGCTGCGGCGTACTCGAGGTACGCCCGGGACTTGATGGGGTTGCTGAAATAAATTTCGGCAGCGGGCACTCCAAGGCCCAGCAGCAAATCCAGTTCGGAAATGGAAGCAATCTCGAATCCGACATTTTCCTCGATCAGGGTCTTGAGCACGCGCGGATCGGGATTTGCCTTGACCGCATAGTGCGGATGCACACGCGGCATCGCTGCTTTGAAGCGGCGGGCTTTATTGCGGACGATATTACTGTCCAACAGCAGGAATGGCTTCGTATAGCCTTTTTTCAGGGCTGCCTGGACATGGTTAAAATCCAGACGGATTTCGGGATGGGTGTCGAATACTTCTTCGGCATCTACTTTTCGGCGTAGAGCGGTGGCGCGCGTTTGCATGAGTGTCTTCCTTACAGAGGCGCTACGTTACGGGAATATGGATGTTTACCAGATCAACCGAACCGAAGTAGTTTGCTTTGCTTATCATGATGACCTCCTATTCTTTGTTTTAATGACGGAAAAAAATGCGGATTATAGACCTCATTCCACCGGAATCAAGCGTTTTTTTAAGAGTAGAAAAAAGATTCAATCGGTCCTTGATTTCCCGTCAAAAACGCATCCTGCATGGGATGCCCATGGGATTGCCCCATGAGATTGCAGCTGGTTATTTTGAAGAAAAAGATTGGGACGAATGGCAGAAAAACAACTGGAATTTGTGGTGTTTTTAACGCGGCTGAACGCTGCAGCCGGAAATGGCGGAGGGAAAGGGGAAAGGAGGAGTTGCCGTGCACGCGGACACTTCAAGGCCAACCATGAAGGCCCGTCGGCAGGGCGGCGACTCAATCACTTGGCAAACTGCCGTATAACCGGTGCCGTATTACCAAATCAGATTTTGGGCAGCGTCACCCCATGCTGCCCCTGGTATTTTCCACCCCGGTCCTTATACGAGGTTTCGCATACTTCGTCGGACTCGAAAAAAATTACCTGGGCAACCCCCTCATTGGCGTATATCTTTGCGGGGAGCGGGGTGGTATTGGAAAACTCCAGCGTGACATAGCCCTCCCACTCCGGCTCGAACGGAGTGACATTGACGATGATGCCGCAACGGGCGTAAGTGGACTTTCCGAGGCAGATGGTCAGAACATTGCGCGGAATCCGAAAATATTCGACGGTGCGAGCAAGCGCGAAGGAATTAGGTGGAATGAGGCAGACGTTGCTCTTCACATCGACAAACGAGTTGGAATCGAAGTTCTTGGGATCGACGATGGCGGAATTGATATTGGTAAACAGTTTGAATTCATCCGAGCAGCGGATATCGTACCCATAGCTCGAAGTTCCGTAGGATACGATCTTGTGCCCGTTGGCATGCTTGATCTGGTTGGGCTCGAACGGCTCGATCATGCGGTGTTCCATCGCCATGCGGCGAATCCATTTATCGGACTTTATGGTCATTTCAAAAACGCGCAGGAAAAATCCACAGTGGGACAGTATGGCTTTCTCGAGATCATCGGGATCATCAGGTATCCTCGATTACAATCTTAGCGAATAACGCGGAATGATCCAGCGACAGCTCATCCACTTTGACAGCAAGGCGGCGGGCAATTTTGCGGTAAGTCTCCGCTATCCGGCCGTTCGGCTCGGCCACGACGGTGGGAGCGCCTGCGTCGGTATGCTCGCGGATTTTGATGTCGAGTGGCAGACTGCCGAGCAGCTCGACATTATAATCCTTGCACATTTTCTCGCCGCCACCCTCGCCAAAGATATGCTCTTCATGACCGCAACGGGAACAGATGTGAGTGCTCATGTTTTCTATGATGCCCAGGATGGGGATACCCACTTTCTCGAACATCTTCAGGCCCTTGCGGGCATCGAGCAGCGCGATGTCCTGTGGGGTGGTGACAATGACAGCCCCCGTAACCGGCACCTTCTGCGCAAGCGTCAACTGAATGTCGCCGGTACCGGGCGGCATGTCCACGATAAGATAATCCACGTCGTTCCAGCGTGTGTCGTTCAATAATTGCTGCAACGCCTGAGTCACCATCGGTCCGCGCCACACCATGGGTGTTTCCACATCGATGAGGAAACCGATCGACATGGCCTGGATGCCATGCGCCTTCATCGGCTCGATGCTCTTGCCGTCGGGCGACTCGGGACGACCATCTATCCCCAGCATCTGGGGCTGCGAGGGACCATAAATATCCGCATCCAGAATGCCGACCGAAGCGCCCTCCGCTGCCAATGCCAGGGCAAGATTGACCGCGGTGGCGGATTTGCCGACGCCACCCTTGCCGGATGCCACCGCTATGATGTTCTTCACCCCGGGGATGAGCTTGACTCCGCGCTGGACGCTGTGCGATGCAACACTGCTCGTAACGTTGACATCGACGCGCCCAATGCCGGGAATAGTCTGAAGCTTGCCGGCCACCTGATTGCGAATACTTTCGATCACGCTCTTTGCCGGATAACCCAGCACAATATCAAGCGATACATCATTACCGTCTATCTTGATGTTGCGCGCCTCATTGCTGGTTACATAATCCTTGCCGGTGCTGAGATCGACGATCTCCTTGAGTGCCAATTGTATTTGCT
>DASVYI010000106.1:0-1908 GCA_036392275.1 Nitrosospira sp.
GTGGCGATCGCAAGGCCGATTACCACCTGCGTGGCCAGGTAGCGATTGATCGTCGTCATTGGCGCGGTTTTCGCTTCTGCCAAGCGACGGGCGAGAGAGAACCCAGTGCCGCAATGAACATCAGGACATAGAGCCACCAGACACCCGGAATCCTGCCTAGCGTCCCCTGCTCCACCCATGTTTGAGCCAACCCGCTCAAAATATAGTAGAGGGCGAAAACCAGTGCTGCGGCAAATACGGTCTTTTCACCTTTGTCCTTCCGGGGCGGGGAGCGGCTGAACGGCACGGCAATCAGAGCGAGCAGAATTGTGGCGACGGGGCGTGAAAACCGCCACTGCAATTCGGCGATGTCGCGCGGCTTCTCGGATTCCATCAATACTCCGACCGGCGCCGCTCGCCGCCTGAAATTTTGCACATTACCGCTATCCGTGAAATAAACCAGTTTTTCGAACTGGGCAACAGAGTCTTTTGCTCCGGATTGCATGAGCCGGTAAACGAAGCCGTCAGTAAGATGTATCTGGGGCCGCTGACCGGCAGCAGGTTCCTGCTGCCGGGCCTCTTTGGCCAGTATGATCTCGCTGACGCCGTTCTTGTTGATATAGTGAAACACATCGTTCATCTGCTTCCCGGAAGCATCCTTGGTTTGAATATAAACCACCCTGCCTTTGCGCTCGCTTCCGTAGAAACGTCCCGCCTGGAATCGATCGGTATTCAATTCAGCCTCTGCCTGGGCATTCAGGGTATAACTCTCTTCGTAGGCCCAGGGGCGAATGAAAATGGAAAGTACTCCAGCGGCAATTCCTATGGGAACGGCGACCATGAGCACGACATAGGTTATGCGTTGCTCGCTCACGCCGGAAGCGCGCAAAACACTTATTTCCTGATCCCTGTTCATCCGGCTGAGCCCCATGACGACGGCCACATACAGTGCAATCGACAACAGCACGTCCAGGGCGATGATCGTTTTCAGCAGTATGAGCTTCAGCGTGGCTGCGATACCCAGCGACTCTGTCACCGCTCCGGACAAAAGACTGGCGCTGATGAAGCTTGAATACAATACCGCCAGGATGGTGAGCACCACCGTAAACGGTGTCAGCAACTCCCGCGCAATGTATCGCTCTATGATTTTCAAGGATTTTCCTGCGCTGCGTAAAACCGGATCAATAGTTGCCGGATAAACGCAATCTGGCTCAACCTCGGGTAATGGACGTGTTACCGCTCAGCACGGACTCTGCGAGCAATAAATCTTCAACCTTATCGACATCCACGCCCGCCTGCGGATAGGGGAGACATATTGGCCGGACCGTGATGCCAGTTTTGGCCGAGACCGCACGGAGCCCCCGTTCGACTGTCAACAATCCAAGCACGTAGGAGAGAACCACCATGAGGCCAAATACCTGCCCGATCAATAACCAGGGCCGTTTGCGCAAATCTTCCGCCCGCTGCCAGAACGAGACAAGGCCGCGCCCCCGATGGTTCAGAAATGCGTAGAGATTGCAGCCGCAGAAGCCTCCGTCGCGCAATCGTATTACAGTTCGTTTGGCGCCGGGAAACGCGGCCACTACGTCCTCGTATTTGACCACCCCGACAGTGGCATCGGCACCGGCTATTTGTGATTCGCTCAAAAAATCCTGCACTATCGAAGGGGTCAATAGCGCATGATCGGCGGTAGTCAGTAACACGGGTACGTCCGGATCGATTCGGTCCAGGGCGCTGTCGGCGCTGCGGCTGGGCGAATCCAGGTTCGGGATCCACGTGACACGCCCGCATTCGATGCGCTTTTCCAGCTCGGGACATCCGGAAAGCATGTGTTCGGGTGGACCGCATATTATTATTGCCTGCACCATGCCGCTGGCTTCCAGCGCATCCAGGACGCGGATGATCATGGGCGTGCCGCCGACTGGCGCA
>DASVYI010000107.1:0-2554 GCA_036392275.1 Nitrosospira sp.
ATCATGCGTGAGGAAGGCAATGTCCGCGGGGATCAACACGGCGGCGACGTTATGGGGTTCGGCGGTCGACGGTGAAGAACTTGACCGGATTACCGGGCTGCTGATGCAGGAAGCCTATATCAGCCAAGCTTTCTGGAGCCCGAGCAGCTCCGACTGAATCCTGATCCTATTCCAAAACGACCAAAAATGGAAATAAGCGCCATTATCCTGAAGCAAAGATGTCTTGCACACATGGCGCCAATCGATCAGGCCCTGACTAGTTTTGTTTCGGCTGCGGCTTTTGCTCGATTTCCTTGTACCATACATCGTACACATCGTCCGGCCACAGCGACTTGATCCAGACGATCACATCGTCGATTTCCTGGTTCGTCAGCTTGCCATCCCAGGCGGGCATGCCTCCGCCCCCCGGGCTCCCCTTCCGGATCATTTCTTCCAGCGTTTCGGTTGAATGATGCCATGCATGAGCGCTGCCATCCAGCGGCGGGGGCGGGTATCTTCCGTCAGCTCCCGGGTTGCGCCAACCCGGCGTGGCCTCGCCGTTTGGCCCGTGACAGCTTGCGCAATTTTTCTTGTACACGGCCTCGCCGCGCTTGATCTTTTCAGGATCCAGCTTGCGCGCCGCCAGGTTCTTCGGCGGCTCGGCCGGAGCGGCAGATGGGGCGGGTTCCGCAGCCGGCTTGGACGGTTCAGCCACGGAAGCGGATTCCTTGGGAGCGGGTGATGCGGTCGCGGCTGCAGGGAGGGGCGATGTTGCGGCCGGTGGTTTCGATTCACCGCAACTGGCAATAAATCCAAGTACGGCGCTTGTCAGCAACAAATAACGGATATTCACAACTACTCGCTTGCAGTACACAATTTCATGCTTTTCACTTGAGCCTCATCACGGAGGCTTTCGGATCCGAGGGGAGATGGCGGCTGTACACCGTCGTGTCACCCTGCTTGTTGATCAAAAGAACGTCGTAAGGGTCGCTGCGCGCACCCTCCATGCCGGGAGACCCATGCGGCATCCCCGGTGCGGTCAGGCCGATGGCCCGGGGACGTTCCCTGAGGAGCCGCTTGATGTCTTCCGCCGGCACATGACCTTCAATGGCATAGCCATCCACCAAAGCGGTATGGCATGAGCCGAGATGGGTGGATATACCCGCACGCTCGCGTGCTTCCTTGTTACCCACATCGTGCGTGTTGACAGTAAATCCGTTTGCGCGCATATGATCAACCCATTTTGCGCAGCACTTGCAGGTCGAGCTCTTGTAGACTTCGACTGCGGTCGAGGCATAGGCGGTCACCGCGCCCAACGACAGGCTGGTCAGTACAGATCCCGCCAATAGCTTGCGAATGAGCGTATTCATTTAGCCTCCACCAGGACTGTTCCGCGCATCCCCCTGGAATGACCGGGTAGCGGACATTCGAAATTGATCGTGCCTGTTTCGGTGAATTGCCATATCAACTCCTTTGTCTTTCCAGGTTCGACTCCGACCATGTTGGGCTCGTCGGGATGTTCCATATCGGGAAATTTTTTCATCATTTTTGCATGTTTATCCAGTTCTTCCGGCGTGGCAATCATCATTTCGTGCTTTTTCTTGCCGGTATTCCTGAGCACAAATTTTATCGTTTCCCCCTGTTTCACATTTATTTCGGAAGGCTTGAAGCGATTATCCACCAGGGTTATCTCGACGGTGCGCGAGACCTTGCCGGGATCGCCAGGGCTGCCGACAGATGCGGCCTCCTCCGCAAACGCACCGGTCGAGATCAGGCTCAAAGTTAAAGCAGATGCAAGCAAGATCTTTTTCATGCGGTTTTCCTCCTGGTAGAGACAAACACCTCCTGTTTCAGGCATCGACTTCACTCAATGCCAAATATAACAAAAAAATGTTTCAACCGCCTAACTTATAGTGCATGAGTTGCCCCGCGCAAAGCATGGCCAGACGCATTTTACATCCCGGAATTGCCGGGCATGAATCAAAGCTTCTGTTATTACCCAATCTTCTTCAATTCCTTTCTCGCGGCCGCATAGTCGGGATATATGCGTTCCACTGTTCGCCAGAACGCTGGGGAATGGTTCATTTCGATGAGGTGGGACAATTCATGCGCGACAACGTAGTCCACGAGATGGAGCGGCTTCTGGATCAGCCGCCAGTTGAGATGAACCACCCCCCGGGTATTGCAGCTGCCCCATAAAGTGCGCGCATGGGATAACCGCAGTTGCGGCAGTGCGACGCCAAGCCTGGGCGCGTAGAAGGCGATACGCGTGCTGAAGCAAGCCATGGCTTCGCTGCGGTACCAGCCCATCACAACGCGCTCGGCTTGCTGGGCAGTCAGCAAAGAGGGCAGCGGCAACTTCAGCTGCTGCTGCCCGGCCGTGGTGTTCGTCGTGGATGCCCGAACCATTTGCGCCGACCCGGTAGCAGTCGCCACCAGTTGCCAGGGCTCTCCCAGCAATGGAAAGACCGCGCCTTCCTCCCACGCAGGACTGTGGGGTTTTCTGTTTTTCCATTCATCCAGTTTTTTGACGATCCAGCCGGCCTTGTTCTGCAATACCGATTCGACCCAGCGT
>DASVYI010000108.1:0-2995 GCA_036392275.1 Nitrosospira sp.
AGCAATCCGTCTGTGATATGAATTTTAGCAAATAAGTATAAATGAATTGCAAGGGGTGAAGATTAAAACGTTTCTGGATTCCTTGATGCATACAAGAGGCGTTTTGCATAGCGATCAATAAAGGGAAGGAGGCATTAAAAATGCGAATAAATTTTATTAGACATATATTTGGGGTGGGTCTATTGATCGCTCTGGTCACTGGATGCCAATCGGCTGCTGTCCATAAACAGCAGGTTCAAGATGATTCCAGTGATCGTGTGACCGTTGGTAAAGTACAAAAGGAAATCCGAATTGGTATGAGCGGCGCTGAGGTTGCACAAGCTCTTGGTTCGCCCAACATAGTTTCAACCGATGAGGAACGCCGCGAGGTGTGGATTTACGACAAGATTGCCACCGATCACGCATATTCAGAAAGCAGAGGTGGCGTCATGGCACTTATACTTGGGTGGGGTGGTAGTGCAGCGGGCGCTGCCAGTGGCAGCATGAGCTCATCGGCAGGGGCATCCTCCACAAGTCAGAAAACCCTTACCATAATTATTAAATTTGACAAAGAGGGTAAAGTGCTTGATTTCGCCTATCACACATCGAGGTTTTAGTGAATGACGAAGCAATTAACGATAATCGTAGTAATGATTCTCGTCGTCGGTTGTGAATCAATGTCTCCTCATTCTTTTCTCGTGACTCCAGAAATGCTTGCGCAGAGACAACTCGAAACACGGAGATATGACGGCATCAAAGAAGAAGATTTCGCAGTGGCTAGTGAAGTCATAGGTGTAGGCAATCGGGCATGACGGCAACATAAGGCTGTGTTTACTCCAGAGGGCGGGAATACCTTGTCTTGAATAATTTAATTGACAATAAAACCGTTTCGATTTCTTTGTGGCACCTCTTCTTATACTCCGGCGAACCGGCGGGCAAGTTCCGCTTCGACCACTTCATGAGTGACTTCCGGGCATATAGACCGAGCGAGGACCTCGTTCAGGTGGAAGACCTTCATTGTGGAAGCCGCTTCTTTTTTACCGTTCAGCAGGCCTTGCAAGCAGGTCTGACAGGGGGTCACAATCGCCTCAGCCCCAGTTGCTTCGGCTTCACGCACGCGGGCCGCAGCCATTTTATGTTGGATCTCGGGATTGACAGCCTTCAGGCCACCGCCCATGCCGCAGCATGATGAAAAAGCGCGATGCCGGGGCATCTCCACTAGCGTGATGCCGGGAACGGACTGCAGCACACGGCGCGGCTGATCGTAGACCTGGTTGTGGCGCCCCAGGTGGCAGGGGTCGTGATACGTGACGCGAAGGCGGGTCTCACGCTGCGGCCGCAGGCGTCCTTCCTGGATCAAGTAGTCCAGGTACTGGCTGAAATGCAGGACTTTTTTGGATCCCGGCCACATCGTTGAATAATCCCCATACAGACCCTTGAAACAACCAGCGCAGGATACTACAATAGAACTGATATCCATGCGGTCGAACATTTCCGCGATCTTGCGCGCTTCCCTCATGAATCCGCTGTCGCCCATTCTCCTCAACTTGCTCATGCAGCACGGCTCATCCTCGCCCAGGATCGAAAACTCAACGCCCGCCTCCTGCAGCAGACGTGCAGACTGCACAGCCACGGGCTGCAACCCGGAGTCGAAGCTTGCCATGCATCCCGCGAAATAGACAACCGGAGTGCGCTGCTCCTTCCAGAGAGGCACCCTTGCTTTGAGTAATCCCGCTTTCCAAGCCATGTCAGCCCATCTGGATCGTTCGCTCTGCGGCTTGCCGAAGGGATTATTGAACTCCTTGATGGCTGAGAGCTGCTTTATCTGTCCCTCCGGCTGCGGAATGCCGGACTTGACGAGAGACATGCGCGCTTGCTCCCAAAGGTCGTGCGTATTAATTCTAACCGGGCACACAACGTGGCATTGCCCGCAGGCCGAGCATTCATAAAGAGCGTTGATGAAATCCTTTCGATCATCCCCGGACAAAGTGCCCTCGATAAGACGGCGCAAAAAGCCGAGTTTGCCGCGGGCGGTGATCAATTCCCGGCTGTCCTGAGCGTACACCGGGCACCACACCTGGCACTCGCCGCACCGGGCGCATGCGTGCATTTCAATGAGCTGCCGCCGGGTTAACCCTTCGGCGATCTTGCTGCCCTGTATTTTTTCATCTTGGGCCAATAGAGATCCTTTCTTGCATGTTCCGCTGCCGCATTCATGCCGATAACCACAGGCGCGAGCAGGCTGTGCATAAGCTTGCTATGAGGCAGATATGCGAACAGCGAAGCAACGAGCAGAAAGTGAACTGTCCAAGTCATGGTAAGCCAAAGCCGCACTTGTTCGGACGGATGATCTCCCGGGAGCGTGAATAAACGTCCGATATAAGAATACCGGGCTGCCTCCGCAGGCACGAGGGCCATCCGCAGCCCTTCGAGGCAGAATCCGGAGAGGGTCACAAGAAAGAGCAAGGCCAGCAATACAACATCCATCTGACTGTTTGTGTGCTGCGCAGGCCTGATCGCGAAGCGCCGAATGCCGGATAGAACGAGACCGGAAAGCAGCATCAGCCCGAACGTATCGCCCCAAAGCTTAATCAGTATATATCCTGCCGGATGCAGGTAGAAGCGCGGGTTTGTCATGCTTTGAGCAAGATAGCCGAAATTTCCGAGAATGAAGGCGACGAGGGGGAGAAGTGCCAGCCCAATGAAACCGTAGAAGATCAGGAGGTGGTTAAACCATCTGGAAAAGGAAAGCGCGAACAATTGCCGCTGGAGAATGACTTCAGCCAGCCATATCTTTGCAACGCTTCCATAATTGTCGGAATCCGCTGACGGTTCTTGCATTCCCCGGGACCAGCCTCGCCATTTTCGGAAGAACACGAATACCATGTACCCGAGCGAGAGAGCCATGGCCGTCTTGAACAAAAACCAGGGTTTCGGGAAACTTATCAACTCGATCTGCGTCAATCTTTACCTCATTTGGCGCGCGAGGGAGAGAACGCCTCGCTCGAGGAGCGCG
>DASVYI010000109.1:0-2476 GCA_036392275.1 Nitrosospira sp.
GATCCTCCGGCGGATACCCCGAAATCGCCAGCTCGGGGGTGATCAATAAAGCAGCTCCCGATTTTTTCGCCTGATTGGCATAATCGAGAATCTTCCGGACGTTGCCGCCGATGTCGCCGACTGTACAATTGATCTGGGCAATGGCGAGCTTCATGGGCGACCGTTCGCGTAGATTCCACAGTGCTGCGTTAACATTTTGCTAAATATACCAGAAGGACGGAAGGGACTGTTTCGGGGCGGTTGCCGACAGAGCGGTGATTTATTATGACCCCGTAACCGTAACTATGTGACTGACTCATTTGTGTCATTATATTGTTTTATATTCGATCTCTTATGAGACATCCTCATGAGATACTGTAGCAACTGCGGCAGTCAGGTAGAGTTGCGCATTCCCGATGGCGATAGCTTGCTCCGTCATGTTTGTTTTGCTTGCGGTGCTATTCATTATCAGAATCCGAAGATCGTTGTGGGCTGTATACCTGAATGGGAAGACAGGATATTGCTGTGCCGCCGGGCCATCGAACCGCGCCACGGTTTATGGACGGTACCATCGGGGTTCATGGAAAATGCGGAAACCCTGGGTCAGGGGGCCGAACGGGAAACGTTGGAGGAAGCGAATGCCCGAGTGCGGATGGGCAGCCTTTACGCCATCTACAATTTACCCCATATCAACCAGGTGCATGTGCTATTTCGTGCGCAATTGCTGGATCTGGATTTCAAGCCCGGGATCGAAAGCCTGGACGTCAGGCTTTTCAGAGAGGAAGAAATTCCATGGGAAAATCTGGCTTTTCGCGTGATACGCGAGCCGCTGCGGCGCTATTTCGAGGAACGGCGGCAAGGCGCGCTGGGCTTCCATATGGGGACCATCGACGATATACGCAAATGATCGGAGAACCTGGATGAGTGCGGGCGATAGCGCGCGTTACTCGAGCGAAACCATTTTCGGGCGTGTCAGGGGCGGGTTATTGACGAAGTAGCGCTTGATCCCGGCGAGTATGGCGTCAGCCAGTTTTTCCTGATAGGCGGTGTCCTTCAATTTTTTCTCTTCGTCGGGGTTGCTGATGAAAGCGGTTTCCACCAGGATGGAGGGAATATCGGGGGACTTAAGCACGGCAAATCCCGCCTGTTCCACCTCGGCCTTGTGCAGATGGTTGACATCGCCGATTTCCGAAAGCACCTCTCTACCCAGCTTGAGACTGTCGTTAATGGTTGCGGTTTGCGACAAATCCAGCAAAGTCTGCTTCAGATAGGGGTCTTTGATATCCAGATTGACCCCGCCGATCAGGTCTGCTTCGTTTTCCTTTTTTGCAAGCCAGCGGGCGGCGGCAGAGGTCGCACCACGTTCGGATAGCGCGAATACCGAAGAACCGCGTGCATGCGGCTTGATAAAGGCATCCGCATGCACCGATACGAACAGATCGGCATTCAACTGACGTGCTTTTACCAGCCGCATCGGCAGGGAAATAAAATAATCTCCATCCCGTGTCAGCGCGGCGCGCATATTGGGTTCCTTGTCTATCTTGGCCTTAAGTTTTTTCGCGATCGCCAGCGTGATATGTTTCTCATGCGTGCCGCCACGGCTTATGGCGCCGGGATCCTCGCCGCCGTGCCCCGGATCGATGGCGACAGTGATGAGGCGCATCATTTCCCGCCCGGGTTTTCTCGAGATTGCCATGCTTCGGGCCGGGCCGCCGTTAATATTCACGCTCGTGGCTGCGTGGCTATCAGCCTTGTTATCGGCCTTGAAATCGGACTTCGGATCGGCCTGCGCGGCTGGAGTGGCGTTTTCACTCAGGAATGCCATGAGCGGATCTGGCGGAACCGCGGGATAAACGTCCAGTACCAGCCGGTAGCCATAACTTCCCACCGGTTTGAGCACAAACGCCTGAGGCGTGGCCTCGGTCTTGAGGTCCAGTACCAGCCTGAGTATGCCAGGCTTGTAGCGGCCAATGCGCACCGCGCGAATGTAGGGATCCGATGGGTCGATTTTATCCGGGAGTTTCTCGAGCTCCGGCGTAAGCGCGACCTGTTCCAGGTCGATCACGACGCGGTCCGGGTCTTTGATCGTGGTAAGCGCGTACTGTATGGGTAAGGCCGATTCCAGCGTGAGGCGGGTGTATTCCGGGGCAGGCCAGACGCGGGCTGAACTGACCGTCGTGCCTGCCGCCGAACCGGCGGTCGTACTTGCGAAGACCGGATTGCCAAATGGCGGAAACACCATGGACGCCACTGACAGAACCATAACGAACAGGGGGGGAGCGGAGACGGTCCAGCAACCGGCCGGTGCCTTGATCAAGGACTTTGGGAATCGGGTTTTTGCCAATGTTTCAAGCACAGTCTGCCTGCCTCCGTGTCTGCGTGAATTTCGACATCGCGGCCTGCTTCAGTAATTTGGATAAGAAGCCTCAGATCTGCGGGGGGCAATAATCCATCCGCTTTTTCCGGCCATTCCACCATGCAGATCGAATCTGCATTG
>DASVYI010000110.1:0-2999 GCA_036392275.1 Nitrosospira sp.
CATGATTATCCCGAATGCCTCTCTACCCTGGCCACAATGGCCAAAGAAGCAGGTCTCCACTCAACCCGCCTGGTAAGCCGCCAGGCACAGCACCACACGTTGCTGTTCTCGCGCTCCATTTTGACAAAGGTCTGAGGAAGACCGCTCACGGCATGCTGCACAAACTATCCCTTCTGTTCCCGCTCTGGATGATCCTGTCCGGCGCTGCCGCCCTGAGCTGGCCGGAAACGCTGATGCCCATGAATCAGGGATCGCTGGTGGTATTGCTGCTGGCTTTCATCATGCTGTGCATGGGATTGACCCTGACGTTTGAAGACTTCCGCAGGATTGCCAATATGCCGAGAGCGGTGGCGATTGGCTTCGCAGCGCAATATTCCATCATGCCCCTGCTTGGATGGAGCGTGGCGCAGGCACTGGAGCTGCCCCCGCACTTTGCCATCGGCCTGATCCTGGTAGGATGCTGCCCCGGCGGAACGGCTTCCAATCTGGTGACTTACATCGCCGGCGCGGATGTGGCGCTTTCGGTAGTGATGACGGTTTGCTCCACGCTGGCGGCTGTCGTTCTCACGCCCCTACTCACTCAGTTTTATGCCGGGGCCATGGTTCCGGTCGATGCCTGGCTGTTGTTCGAGCAAACCCTGAAGGTCGTGATCATTCCGGTCGTGCTGGGTGTATTGCTCAACCGCTGGGCGCCGCGGCTGGTCGCGAGCGTGATGCCGGTGGCCCCGCTGCTGTCCGTCATCGGCATATGCCTCATCTGTGCCGTGATGTTCGCGGCCCATTCATCGGCCATTCTGACTCATGGCCTGGAACTTGTCATAGCGGTTGCGCTGCTGCACGGGGGCGGTTTCCTGCTAGGCTATTACTTCGCCCGCGTCTTTGGTTATCAGCATCAGAGTGCGCGCACGATTTCCATCGAGGTGGGCATGCAGAATTCCGGGCTCGCCATCGTGCTGGCCAAACAAGCGTTTCCGCTGCTGCCGCTGGCGCCGGTCGTAGGTGCGGTTTCGGCGGTCATGCATTCGTTGCTGGGGAGCGTGCTGGCGGTGCTGTGGCGTATACGGCCACGCTGACTCCCGACCTACAATCCTGACTCCGCTGTATACCCGCCACATCAACGCGTCTTCAGGAATTCCTTTAGCGCATGCTTGTCTTCCCGGGAAAGCTCCGCCCCGAAGTAGTGCCCCTGATTCTCGGTGAGATCCGGGCAGAGGTTGGCGCCGCTGTTGGGGTCGATACTGGCGAACTGGCCAATGGGGGTTCCGGCCGGAAGCGTCGAGACACCGGATGGAGTCGGCAATTGCACCACGTCGCTGGTACGCTGGATCGAGGCTGGTTCGTCGCGTTTTCCCGGGTTCAGCAGCAGTTCCATCGCGTCCTCATAAGCGGCGATTCGTCCGGCGACTGACGGATCGCCCACCTTGCGACCCAGCCTGTTATTGTGGAAAAACGGGGCGGTCGCCCAGATGCCGGTCAGCGGCATGTCGCGGTAAAAACCAGGGCCGCCGGTTGGCCGCTGCTTGTACTGGTCCGAGGAAAAGGCTGCCCAGATGTGTCCCGACGTCCAGTTGGTGGTGCGGGCGCGGCAGCTATTCGTGCCGATTTCCGAATAGGGATGAATCAAGTCGTCGGAAAGAACGTTGTGTCTCATTGAATGGTTCGAATGGCTCGAATGGCTCGAATGGTCCCCGTTGTTCGAGTGGCACGATCCGCACGCGCGGAAGAAGACTTTCTTTCCCTTTTCAACGACCTTCCAATCGATAAAGTGCGGACCCCCCGGCGCATTCACCAGCTGGGGAGGACGGGGGGTCTGGAGAAAGGCGCAGAGTTTCCCCACGGACTTCTCGGCCTGCGCGAGATCGGGGCAACTATTCCTGCACTGAGCGAGATCGATGGGCGTCTGGCTCCCGCCGGGGCCATTGGCAAGGTGGCCGACCATGCATTCCCTGGCGCACATGCCGATGTTGAAATAGACGCGGATTGCCGCCAGCTCGCAGCCGGCATCGTCCTCTCCCCCCTGTCCGTTACGATGGGCGCGGACAGGCTCACCATTAACGGTCACATCGAAGAACGGGCGATCTGGAACCGCCCAGATCGGCGTAATCATCCCCGGGTTGTTGATGTGATCGTTTTCCAGCAGGGTGGTGTCTACCGTGCCCGGAGCCCAACTGGAAAAAACCTGATAGCGGGGATCGTGCGGCGAGAGGTGGCGCTGGAAAATCTTGCCGATCTGCAAATACTGATTTCCCACGGTGGCGTGAATGTTTTTCCTCCGCGGATGATTCGGATTTGCGGGGGGATGAACGGGATCAAACCCGGCGTGACAGGCAGCGCAGGTAATTCCAATGAGCGGCGGACCCCCTGAAGGATTGGGAAATTTGCGAATTCCGATGACACCCGCGGATTCCGGGTCGGCACACCGGTCGAGATAACCGGTCGTGGTGTCGCCTGGCGTACAGTCCGGGTCGTTGATCACACCGAACTCATCGAAACGGGTATGACGCGGCCAGGTCAGCATTTGATCAAAACCGAACTGAAGATTGAACGGCGGGTTGGGCAAAATAAGGCTGAAAAATTGCTCGCCGCCGAAGGTGCGATTGAACCAGATATCGCGACCCTCTGCCACGTCCTGGTCTTTTTTTGCGAAACCTGATCCGGCTGAGGCAAGTAGCACAGCAATGCATACGGTAATCTTCGACAGCATTTTTTTCATGTTTTCATCCCTTGAAAATAAGCTCCGTCCGAGGGGCGTAAAAAATAAATGACGTTTTTACTCAAGGTAGTGCACTGAAACCCGGGTTTCAAGCCATGCAATACGTCCAACGCCTGGCAACCATCATCAGTGAAGACATGCTCGAGGCGGGGATGCACATCACAGAAATGTCTCTCGCTGCTCGATGGCACCGAAGTGCTGCCGGCCGGCCTTGCAGCCTTTGACGCGACTCTCGGGCGTGGTGGTGAAGGCTTCGACGAATGGCGATCAGATCATGGTGAATCTT
>DASVYI010000111.1:0-6972 GCA_036392275.1 Nitrosospira sp.
CGTAGCGTGCAGAAGTCTTAGGAAGTCTTCGGAAGGTTTTAAGGAAAATTCTTCCCTTTATTTATTCGAGCAAGGCCCGGTCGCGTCAGGACTAGGCAGCCTAGGCAATCCCTCTGTGTTCCCGGCACTATTCATTTCCCATGCCGCCAGCGCTACGCTGAATTACGTTTCCCGGAAAATGATTTTCTTGATGCCGGAACCTTGGATCTTGGTTTTGATGTCTTGACTTCGGATGACGCGTCCGCTGCTGCGGTTTTTGTCTTCGCCTCTTTGGGTTCAAACTCGAAACTTACTTTTCCGTCCGGGCCGGTTACCAGATAAGCGGAAAATGGCCGTCCCTTCTTGGAAATGAATTTTGATAGCAAACCGGTTCTGCCCGTACTCAACAATTTGATGACCTGCTCCCGTTCAAGCGGGCGCGAGAGTATTATTTTTGCGATTTTAAAATTGCATGTGCGCGTCGCACCCACGGCTTTTTCACACGCATAACTCATCCCGTGATCAAACACCGCGCTGCCGCAGCGGGGACATTGTCCGAGCGGTTCCTGGCCGGTAAAATCGACTTCACCTGCATTTTCTTCCCCATCGCCGCCAAAATCGAACTTCATTTCGAATTCGCCGGTCAATTTGACATTCGCATTGAATAGCCGCCCCATCTTGCTGCGGAAACCTTGTAGCGGACCCACCTCGCGCTGTGTTATGAGCTGTTCCATTTCCGCTGTTTCGAACTGCCGTCCGGCAAGAATCTTCCATAACGCGAAGTCGCATTTTTGACACTGGAATTTTTTGTAGGTCTCCTGTACCACGCCGCCACATTTGGGGCAGGGAGATTTGAGGGTGGAAAAATTTCCGCTGATCGTCTCGCCGCGATTTTTTTTTGCCTGGTCCACTATATGGCTGGTCATGCCGGCAATCTCTTCCATGAATTGATTGCGCTGGAGTTTTCTCTGCTCGATCTGGCGCAGCTTGAACTCCCAATCACCGGTGAGCTCCGGTGAGGTGAGCTCGGGTACCTTCAATCCTTTTAGCAGAGTGATGAGCGAAAATGCCTTCGCGGTGGGATGCAATTCACGGCCTACACGCTGCAGATAGTTTTCAGTTATAAGACCTTCGATGATGGATGCGCGGGTGGCAGGCGTCCCTAATCCCTTGGCGCTCATTGCCTCCCGCAGGTCTTCGTCTTCCACAAGCTTGCCCGCGCTTTCCATGGCCGACAGCAAAGTGGCTTCATTGAATCGCGCGGGTGGCCGGGTCTGGCTGGCTACAACCTTGACTTCTTCGGCAAGAACCTGCTCTCCCGGATTTATTTTGATCAGTGTCGCGGCATGTCCGGCTCCGTCGATGAGCGCCTCCCTGCCGTAAACCGCCTGCCAACCCGGACTGACCATGACCTTGCCCTCGGTTTTGAACGGCTCGTCTTCGACACGGGTGACGCGAGTGGTCACCATAAATTCGGCGGCAGGGTAGAAAATGGCCAGAAAGCGCTTGGTGACGAGATCGTACAGTTTTGCCTCTACGTCGTTCAGCCCTTTCGGTTCGAGCGATGTCGGGATAATGGCAAAGTGATCAGAAATTTTGGTGTTGTTGAATATGCGCTTGTTTGGCCTGACCCAGTCCGCCTGGAGAATCCGTTTCGCAAAAGCGCCGTAACCGGTATTTTCCAGGGAAGCCAGGATATCCTTGACAGTCGCGACGTAATCTTCCGGCAGTGCGCGTGAATCAGTACGCGGATAAGTCAACACCTTATGCTTCTCATACAACGCCTGGGCAAGTCCCAATGTTGTCTTCGCGGAAAAACCGAAGCGCCCGTTGGCATCGCGCTGCAAGCTGGTGAGATCGTACAGCAGCGGACAAATCTCGGTCGCCGGTTTACTTTCCTCGCTGACAATGCCAGGTTTATTCCAGCACTTATCACGAATGACTTCGGCGCTCTTCTGATCCCACAACCGCTCGGCCTTCTTCTCCGTGTCCTTTTTGTCTTTGGCAAATTTCTCGTCGAACCAGCGGCCCTCATATTTTCCGGACCCGGCGGCAAAAGTCGCCTGGATTTCCCAATAACTGCGGGGAACAAAATTCCGGATAACCTCTTCCCGCTCGATTAAAATTGCGAGCGTCGGCGTCTGCACCCTTCCAACGGTTGTCTTGTAAAACCCGCCTTCCTGCGAGTTGAACGCCGTCATGGCGCGAGTGCCATTTATGCCCACGAGCCAGTCAGCTTCGGAGCGGCTTACGGCGGCGTCTGCCAGGGGCTGCACGGCGCCATTGTCCAGTAATTTCTTGAAGCCTTCACGAATCGAAGCGGGCGTCATCGACTGCAACCAGAGCCGCTTGACCGGCTTTTTGGTCCCGACATGACGTACGATGTTGTGAAAGATCAATTCCCCCTCGCGCCCGGCATCACAGGCATTGATGAGGGCATCGACGTCCTTGCGCTTGATGAGTCTTGTTAAAAGCTTCAGCCGCGATTCCGTTTTCTCGATGGGATTCAGATCAAAGTGAGGGGGAATGACGGGCAAATTGGTGAAGCTCCATTTCCCGCGCTTGACTTCATATTGTTCGGGCACCGCCAGCTCTAGCAAATGACCGACGGCCGAGGACAGAACATATTCGTCACTCTCGAAGTAATCCGTGTGTTTGGCAAACCCGCCCAGCGCACGCGCAATATCGGCAGCGACAGACGGTTTCTCGGCAATGATTAAGGTCTTACCCATGAAACTCCATAAACTGAATTTGCTGAACTCGCTTTGCTGAACTCGCCGCGGAGCAACCAAATTGATCGGAATCCTGAACGCAATCGTCCGCGGCAATGGCAAGGGTTCACACTCCGCGGAAAAACAGGCGCCGTTTCAGCGCGGCTACCGTACCCGCTGATAACATCCACCGGGCAGACTTGCAACCACACCATCCAGCTCGAACGCCAATAGCATCGCCGATACCGTTTCCACCGTCAAGCCACTGCGCTGACATAGCGAATCGACACTTATGACATCGTGGCCGAGGTGTCTCAGCAATAACGATTCTTCGCGCTTGGGTTCATTGGCCTGGCCGGCGGTATCCCTGATAGCCGGATATCCCAGCTCGTCCAGAATATCCGCCGCGCTTTCCACCAGTTTTGCCCCCTGCTTGATGAGCGCGTGGCACCCTTTGGATAGCGGTGAATGTATCGATCCAGGAATTGCAAACACCTCTCGCCCTTGCTCCAGCGCCTGCCTGGCGGTGATGAGAGAACCGCTTTGCAATGCGGCTTCCACCACGAGACATCCGCTGGCCATGCCGCTGATAATCCGGTTGCGGCGGGGAAAATTGCTGCCGAGAGCAGGGGTCCCCAACGGAAACTCTGAAATCAGCATACCTTTTTCCGCAAGCTCATGGGCCAGTCCGCGATTAGCGGCGGGATAAACAATATCCAGCCCGGTCCCCACCACTGCAATACTGGCCGAATTGCCGCGCAGGCCGCCGCGATGAGCCGCCGCGTCCACTCCGAGCGCCATGCCGCTGATAATGCAAAGTCCGGCATTGCTTGCCGACTCAGCAAAGGCTTCGGCGTTCGCAAGACCCGCGGGCGTGGCCCCCCGGCTGCCGACGATGGCAAGCGTGCGCGAATTCAGCAGCGCACGCTTGCCTTTGAGGTAAAGAATCGGCGGTGGATCCGCGATATTGAGCAACAGCGAGGGATAATCAGGGTCCGCCAGTGTGATGATCGAATTTGCGGGATCTTCGAGCCATCTGAGCGTTACCGCCATTTTTTTGGGGTCCGCACCCTGTGCGATATTGTACGCAGCCTTTTTCTTTACCACGCGCTCCAGCGAGGCAGTGCTTGCCGAAAGAATTTCGGCAGGACTCCCAAAAGCTGCGAGTAGCCGCCGTATCGACTCGCCGCCGAGGCCATCGATCAAGCCAAGCGTGAGCCAGTCCTGGATATCCTGCATAAGCGTCACCATCTTAACCATATATCTACCGCAGGGTTCCTGCTTCGCGCCGGAAACCGGTCCGGCTGTCCCGTTCATGCCCAAGTGTGTCCAAGCCACCGGTTTCTCAGGATTGAGACAAGGATGCATCGATAATCGCGCATACCCGGATTCGGGACGCGGAAGATTTCGCCGCACGGATCGGAAAACAGGCCGGTGATTGGAACCCCTGAATAAACCCGAGCGGAGCACAAGGCTTATTTGGAAGCTCCTTAGGATATATAATAGGCCGAGTATTCCGCAAACGACAGTAACGCCGGTTTGATTTATACGGCCTGGGATGAAGACTCTTGATGATGCGGTTCAATTTTGCGTTGTTTAATTCTGCATTCAACCTGTTTAATGTACAAGCCCCCTTATGGCGCTTTTAAAAATATTGCAGTACCCGGATGAAAGGCTGCACACGATAGCGGCCCCGGTAGCAGAAATTACCGATGAAATCCGTACCCTGGTCCAGGAGATGGCGGAAACCATGTATGCCGCCCCCGGGGTCGGTTTGGCGGCCACTCAGGTTGATGTGCACAAGCGGATAATCGTAATCGACGTATCCGATACCCATGATCAGCTGAATGTCCTGATCAACCCGGAAATCGTCGCGAGCAGCGGTCAATCGGATTACGAAGAAGGCTGCCTGTCGGTGCCCGGCGTGTTCGGCAAAGTCCCCCGCGCGGAACGGATTACGGTCGAAGCCTGGGATCGCGACGGCAAGCCGTTCACGCTAGAGGCCGAAGGTTTGCTGGCAGTGTGCATCCAGCATGAAATGGATCATTTGTTAGGCAAGGTATTTATCGAGTACTGGTCATGGCTGAAACAATCCCGTATTCAGACGAAGCTAAAAAAGCAACGGCAAAAGGTAATGTGACAGAGTGTTTTGATGACAAATCCTTGCCGCTTTCCGTGAAACATCCTATTCCGCTGTTTAGTTCCCTTTAGTTCTTGAAAGAACCATTCCTGGAGTGTTCGGTTGATAACCTGGTTGATAGACCCAGCGGCAAACCCATGGTAAACGCGAGGTACGCTTCGAAAACCCCTTTGAAAACCCTTCGAAAACCCTGCAGGATGTCAGTTCCGTGATGGCGACGCCGTGTACGGCGCGGAAAGCACTCGAATGTGCGGCTTATTCCGGTATATGGCGGTGTTTCACAAGTGGTGTCCACTATCAGGTCCGTGACCGCGTCGCCCAGGAACGTCAGGCTCCCGGGCAGATTTTCCCATGAAAATTATTTTTGCCGGCACTCCGCCATTTTCCACTCCCGCGCTTGCGGCCCTGGCGGATGCCGGGCATGAGATCGGACTGGTTCTGACCCAGCCTGACCGTCCAGCCGGGCGAGGAATGAAAACCGCTGCAAGCGCAGTTAAACTACTCGCGCAGGAACGCGAGTTTACCTTGCTGCAGCCCGAGTCACTCAAGCAGTCAGAACTTCATGCAAGATTGGCCGCGGCCGGCGCGGACGTCATGGTTGTCGTGGCTTACGGATTGATTTTACCTTTGGCTGTTTTAACCATTCCAAAATTTGGCTGCCTCAATATTCACGCGTCGTTACTGCCACGCTGGCGGGGTGCGGCACCGATCGAACGGGCCATATTGGCAGGTGACCGGGAAACCGGAATTACCATCATGCAGATGGATCGGGGCCTCGATACAGGCGCCATTCTCTTGCAGCGCTCTGTTCCCATTGCACAGGATGACACGGCACAGACTCTGCGGGACAAGCTGGCATCGCTAGGCGCGCATTGCATCGTAGAAGCGCTGACACACCTGCAGCAACGGACGCTGACGGCAACTCCTCAAGATGAATCTGGCGCAACGTACGCGTCAAAACTGGAAAAGCAGGAAGCCAAAATCGACTGGCGGTCGGATGCGGAAAGTCTCACCCGCGCGGTACGAGCTTTCAATCCGTATCCTGGTGCCCATTCCAGGGTTCATGGAATTTCAGTCAAGGTATGGCAGGCGAGCATCGCGGCGGATAGCGTAGATATGGAAGGCCAACCGGGGGAAATCGTTGCCATCGAACGCCGCGGCATTGTCGTTGCGTGCGGAAGGGGCGCGCTGGTACTGGAAATCGTGCAGAAACCCGGCGGAAAAAAAGTGAGCGCTGCAAGCTTCCTCACGGGATTTCCGTTGCAGCTGGGCGATCGCTTTGAAACCCAGATAGTCCATTAGGGCGCGAGATGATGGCGAGGCAGGTTGCGAGACGGTTTTGCCGGTTGGGAGAAGTCCATGGCCTGATCTATGGACGCCGGGCAAGCGGCGAAAATGGCCGCAAACTGACCGCCAGCACTCGTCACTCGTATGGGGCTCAGAGAGCCGCATAATGGATTATCTGAGGATTATCTGGGTTGAATGTCCGGAATGATTGAAACCCAGCGTATCGCCGCTGCAAGCGTAGGCAAAGTGCTGGCCGGCGCCAGCCTGACGGCGGTACTGCACGATGTGTGGCGCTCCCATCCCGGCCTCCCGGGTCAGCAACGCGGCGCAATTCAGGACCTGAGTTATGGCGTGCTGCGTTCTTATGGCCAGCTCGACACGCTGCTCGGGTTACTGCTGAAAAAACCGCTATGGGACGAGAATTTACACTGTTTGCTATTAGTCGGTCTCTATCAACTGATCTACAGCAAGACTGCCCCCCATGCCATTGTGGACAGCGCCGTATCGGCAGCGCGTGATCTGAACGGTAACAAGGCGGTGCTGGGGCTGATCAATGCCGTATTGCGCAATTTCATACGTGAGCGGGCAACCCTGCTGGAGCGGGCAGCCGAAACCGAGATTGGACGGTACTCCCATCCACAATGGTGGATAAACAGGCTCCGAATGCAATATCCGCATTGTTATCAGGCCATATTGGAGGCCAGCAATCAACGGCCGCCGATGACGCTGAGAGTCAACCGGCGCAAGGCCGGGATGGCGGAATATCAGAACCTGCTCGATCAACATGGCATGAGCGCGCGGCCACTGGGGGACGACGCGCTCGAACTGGCGCAACCGGCGGCAGTGGAGAAATTG
>DASVYI010000112.1:0-3829 GCA_036392275.1 Nitrosospira sp.
AAACATAGCGTGAAGCGCGTTTATCTCGCGCTGGTACTGGGCCATGTCACGGGTGACGGGTCGGTCGATGCGCCTGTAGGGAGGCACCCGGTACATCGCACCAGGATGGCGGTCGTTGCGAACGGGAAAGAAGCGCGCACCCGCTATCGGGTACTCGAAAAATTCGAGGGGTGCACGCTATTGCAATGCAGCCTGGAAACCGGCCGCACACATCAGATTCGCGTCCATATGCACTCGATCGGCCATCCCCTGGCGGGCGATCCAGCATACGGCGGCAAACCAAAAAATATTTCACCCCATGCCGGGCGGCTGATTGCCGTATTTCCGCGCCAGGCTCTCCATGCGCAAAGGCTGGAATTGATCCATCCGCGACATGGAGGGGAGATGGCGTGGGAAGCGGCATTGCCCGAAGACATGAGCAGGCTCCTGCTGATGCTGCGGCAATATCGTGACGACAATCCCGTTCCGGTCAATGCATAACGATTGGATCGTGCCGGATTGGCCGGCGCCGCACAATGTCAGGGCATTGTTTACCACGCGTAACGGTGGGGCCAGCGGTGGACCTTATGCCAGCCTCAATCTGGGCGACCATGTCGGCGACGACCCGCTGAACGTCGAAAAAAACCGCAGCCTGCTGCGCCAAATTCTTCCGGCCGAACCTGCGTGGCTGAAACAGGTGCATGGCCCCGTCCCGGTCAATATCGATGATGATTGCCGCATGGGCGTATGCAATGGCGATGCTGCATTCAGCCACCGTCCGGGCAACGTCTGCGCGGTACTCGTGGCCGACTGTCTGCCGATCCTTGTGTGTGACCGCGTGGGGACTGTGGCAGGTGTCATTCATGCGGGCTGGAGAGGACTGGCCGGGGGGGTGATCGAGCGAACCCTGACTGAAGCGGGCGCCGGAAATATGCGCATGATGGCATGGCTCGGCCCGGCGATCGGACCTAGCCATTTCGAGGTCGGTGAAGAGGTCCATGAGGCGTTTATCAAGCATGATGCAAAAGCGGCCATGGCTTTCGTTCCCCATCCTCACCATGACGCCAAATGGTTCGCCGATCTTTTTATGCTGGCTCGGCAACGCTTGACCGAAGCAGGCGTGGATGAAATTTACGGCGGCGGGCAATGCACTTTCAGCGATCCAGCCCGATTTTTTTCTTATCGCCGCGATGGAACGACCGGGCGGATGGCGGCGCTGATCTGGCTGGCCGGTTAGGCATCATTTTGAGTCCCGATTGAACGGCTGAAACATCCGGCAATACCAAGGGGTTACCGCTCTCTACCACAGCCGTTGCACGGAACGCCTGAATTTGCATTCCGCAACGCGTATAATCGCGCATTTTCCAATAATAGGTCCCATGAGATCCTGATGTCTGTTCTTGCCTGGATCATCGCCACCAGTCTGTTCGGCGGCACATTAAGCGTACTGTTTGCCGCCGTGCTGACGTTGAACACACGCGCCTCATGGGTGCAGATGCTGGTTTCTTATGCCATCGGCGCATTGCTGGGAGCCGCCTTTCTCAACGCCCTGCCGGAGGCGCTCGAGCTTTCGAAAAATCCCGCGCAAATGACGGCAACAGTACTGTTCGGCATCCTATTGTTTTTCATTCTCGAAAAACTGGTATTGTGGCGGCACTGCCACGCGGAGGAGTGCGAAGCCCATGATCGCCTGCCCGGCGGCCCGCCCGCCGCCGCTGCGGCAAGCCACACTCACGACAACGGCCGCAGCGGCATGATGATCATGCTGGGGGACACGTTCCACAGTTTTGTCGATGGCATACTCATTGCCGCGGCGTTCATGGCGGACGTGCAACTGGGAATCGTGACCGCCATCGCCATTATCGCCCACGAAATTCCGCAGGAAGCCGGCGACTTCTTGATCCTGCTCAATTCCGGCTATAGCCGCCGGCAGGCATTCCTGTTCAATCTCCTGTCAAGCCTCGCCACCCTGCTCGGCGGATTGGCAACCTACTTCATGCTGCAGGACATGAACCATATCATTCCCTTCCTGCTGGGGCTGGCTTCAGCCAGCATGATTTATGTGGCAATGTCCGATCTGATTCCTGGCCTGCATAAGCGGCCGGAGATCGATGCCACGATTCAGCAGGTTGCGCTCATCACGCTGGGCATCAGCTCCATCTGGCTGGCCGGCAGCCTTTTTACGCATCACGCATAATTCTTGAACGTTGCGGTGATTCTTGTTCTGGGTCAAATACTCCGGCCGCAAGCTTATCCCTCGATCCTATTTCTTCCATAATCAATCCCTATGACAGTGCTCAAACAATTGCCCCCGAAAATAGGTTTCGTTTCGCTCGGCTGCCCCAAGGCGCTGGTCGATTCGGAGCAGATCCTCACCCGGTTGCGCGCGGAAGGTTATGAGACCTCATCCACCTATGAAGATGCCGATCTGGTGGTCGTCAATACCTGTGGGTTCATCGACAGCGCGGTGGAGGAGTCGCTGGACGCCATCGGCGAGGCGCTGGCGGAAAATGGCAAGGTCATCGTTACTGGCTGCCTTGGCGCAAAAGAGGGCGGTGATGTGGTCAGGCAGGCTCATCCGCAGGTACTGGCAGTAACCGGGCCGCAGGCCTTGCCCGAGGTTATGGCGGCAGTCCATAAACATCTGCCGCAGCCGCACGATCCATTTACCAGCCTCATTCCCCCACAGGGAATACGGCTCACGCCCCGGCACTACGCATATGTCAAAATCTCCGAGGGCTGCAACCACCGCTGCACCTTTTGCATCATCCCGTCCATGCGCGGCGATCTGGTCAGCCGCCCGGTTCATCAAATCATGCAGGAGGCTGAAAACCTGGTCAACGCAGGCGTCAAGGAACTGCTGATCATTTCACAGGACACGAGCGCCTATGGGGTGGATGTCAAATACCGCACCGGCTTCTGGCAAGGCAGGCCGCTCAAGACCCGCATGACCGAGCTGGTCCGCTCCTTGGGGGACCTGGGCGCTTGGGTGCGCTTACATTACGTCTATCCCTACCCGCACGTCGACGAAGTCGTTCCGCTGATGGCCGAAGGAAAAATCCTGCCCTATCTCGACGTACCGTTTCAGCATGCAAGCCCGCGTATTCTGAAGGCCATGAAGCGGCCGGCCAATTCCGAAAACAATCTGGAGCGCATCAGGCGATGGCGCGAGATATGTCCGGACATTACCCTGCGCAGCACCTTTATCGTGGGGTTCCCCGGCGAAACCGAAGCGGAATTTGGGCAACTCCTTGAATTCCTTGAAGAAGCGCAACTGGACCGCGTCGGCTGCTTCGCCTATTCCCCGGTGAAGGGTGCGGCGGCGAACGCCCTGCCCGATCATATTCCCGAAGAGGTAAAAGCAGAACGGCGCGCCCGTTTCATGACGTTGCAGGAAAAGATCAGCACGGCGCGCCTGACCCGGAAAATCGGAAAACGCATGACCGTGCTGGTGGATGAGGTACGAAAAAACATGGCCATCGGGCGCAGCAGCGCCGACGCGCCCGAAATCGATGGCCTGGTTTACATCGATAATGCAAAAAATTTAAAAGCCGGTGAGTTTGTCGAAGCTGAAATTACCGGTTCCGATGCCCATGATTTGCGGGCAAAGCGGTTATCACGCTGACGGCTTGCGCACCCCTCATGCCGGTAAAGCCGAGAAGCCGTCGGATCGGCGTTCCTGGAAAACGAAAAGCCCGGGATTGAACCAGCGCGGATCAGCCGGGTCTGAATTAACTGCTGAGCTGGCGGGTGAGGAACGTGAAAGACTCGTCCCCTTGATTCGCCCGTTTGATTCCCTTTAATTCGTCCCTTTGCCGGACGAGACTCGATCCGGCATATCTTTGAATGG
>DASVYI010000113.1:0-7088 GCA_036392275.1 Nitrosospira sp.
TCCATCACCGGCTCCTGTTTCATGGTATTGACGAAGCGGGTATAAAAAATATACACGCGATCGAAGCGATCCTGGGTATAGCCGTCCAGCAGGACTTTTACCGCGCCGATCAGTTTCTCCAGATCCGGCGTGTCGCCCAAACCTACCACATGCGAAATGACATTGGCGCCGATCCGGTTCATGAATCCAAACCCTTTGTTGCCAATGCAACATGCCTCGATCTGCTCGCCTTCCGCTTCCCACGCTTTCATTTTGTTTACAGCCATGCGCAGTACGTTGGTGTTGAGCCCGCCGCACAAACCCTTGTCCGATGTCACTACGACGATACCGATCCGCTTCACCGTATCGCGCTCGATCAAAAACGGGTGGCGATACTCAGTGTAAGCGCGGCTCATGTGCGCGGCCACATTACGGATCTTTTCACCGTAAGGGCGCGCCTTCCTCATGCGCTCCTGCGCCTTGCGCATTTTGGACGCCGCGACCATCTCCATGGCGCGCGTGATCTTCTGCGTATTTTTTACGCTTTTGATCTTGTTGCGTATTTCCCTGCTGCCGGCCATGAATTAATACGTTCCGTTCTTTTTAAAATCCTGAATCGCAGTATCGAGTTCTTTTTCGGTGGCCGCGTCGAGGTCCTTGGTGGTTTCTATCTTGTCCATAATGGCGCTGTACTTGCTACGGATATAACCTTTCAGGGCCGACTCGAATGCTAATGCGCGCTTGACCTCGACATCGTCCAGATACCCCTTGTTGACGGCAAACAGCGTGAGCGCCATTTCCGATACTCTCAAGGTGGAATATTGCGGCTGCTTCATCAGCTCGGTCACCATCTTGCCGCGCTCCAGCTGCTTGCGGGTGGCTTCGTCGAGATCCGAGGCAAATTGCGCGAACGCCGCGAGCTCGCGATACTGCGCCAATGCGAGACGCACCCCGCCGCCCAGCTTTTTGATGACCTTTGTCTGCGCCGCACCACCCACGCGCGATACCGAAATACCCGCGTTGATGGCGGGCCGGATACCCGCGTTGAACAGATCGGATTCCAGAAAAATCTGGCCATCCGTAATCGAGATGACATTCGTGGGAACGAAGGCCGTGACGTCGCCCGCCTGGGTCTCGATCACCGGAAGCGCGGTAAGCGAACCGGTCTTGCCTTTGACCGCGCCATCAGTGGCTTTTTCGACGTACGCAGCGCTGACCCGCGCGGCGCGCTCCAGCAGACGCGAATGCAGGTAAAACACGTCCCCGGGATAGGCTTCCCGGCCGGGCGGGCGCCGCAGTAACAGCGAAATCTGCCGGTAAGCCCATGCCTGCTTCGTCAAGTCATCATAAATGATGAGTGCATCACGGCCCGTATCGCGGAAGTACTCACCCATGGTGCAGCCGGAATAGGGCGCAATGAATTGCATTGCCGCCGACTCGGACGCCGTGGCAGCCACGACGATGGTATATTCCATCGCCCCGTGCTCTTCCAGTTTGCGGACGACGTTGCTGATGGACGAGGCTTTCTGTCCGATCGCGACGTAGATGCACGTCATGTTCTCGCCTTTCTGGTTGATGATCGCGTCTATCGCTACCGCTGTCTTGCCTGTCTGGCGGTCGCCGATGATCAATTCACGCTGCCCGCGTCCGATGGGAACCATCGAATCAATGGATTTCAGCCCCGTCTGTACCGGCTGGTTGACCGATTGGCGCCATATCACGCCGGGTGCAATCTTTTCTATTGGTTCGGAACGTTGCGCATTGACGGGGCCTTTCCCATCGATCGGCTGCCCCAGCGCGTTGACGACACGGCCTATCAGTTCCTCGCCCACCGGCACCTCGAGAATGCGTCCGGTACACTTGACCGTATCGCCTTCGGTGATGTGCTCATACTCGCCCAGAACCACCGCCCCGACGGAATCACGCTCGAGATTGAGCGCGAGACCAAAAGTATTGCCGGGAAACTCCAGCATCTCGCCCTGCATCACGTCGGAAAGACCATGGATGCGCACGATGCCGTCGGTCACTGAAACAATGGTACCCTGCGTGCGGACTTCCGAGGTTACGGCAAGCCCCTCGATTCTGCTTTTTATCAGTTCACTGATTTCGGATGGATTTAAATGCATTTCTAATAACTCCTAGCTTTTGAGCGCGACGGCCATGGCTTCCAGCTTACCTCGCACCGAGGTGTCAAGTACCTCGTCGCCGATTTCGATTTTCACGCCACCTATCAATTCTGGATCGATACTTACCTTCGGTTCTATTTTGCGCTTGAACTTGGTCTCGAGGTCAGTCACCAAATCCCTCAACTGGGTCTCGCTCATGGCAAACGCGGAAATGATGTTTGCGTCCAGCACCCCTTCGTAGTCAGCGCGAAGGTTCTCAAACAGCTCGTCCACCTCAGGCAATATTTCGACCCGGCCATTCTCCGCCAGCAGGAGGATGAAGTTGCGGCCTTCGTCATTGAGTCTGTCACCGCAGATCCCGAGAAACAGCTCACCTAAACGCTTGGCGGGAAATTTGGGATCGCCGATGAGCGCCCGGATCCGGCCGTCTGAAGCCACCGCCGCTGCGAGTTGGAGCATTTCTGACCAGGCGGTCAGTTCACCTTTGGCTTTTGCGAGCTTGAAAACGGCTTCGGCATAAGGCCGAGCGATGGTGCGGACTTCGGCCATCGCCTAAAACTCCGCTTTGATGGAGGCAAGCAGGTCGGCGTGGGTTTTTGCATCCACCTCGCGGCGCAGAATCTTTGAGGCGCCCGCCAAGGCAAGGTCCGCCACCTGCTGGCGCAATGCTTCCCGCGCACGGAATACTTCCTGTTCGACTTCTGCCTTGGCACCAGCGATGATGCGATCGCCTTCATCCCTGGCTGCGCCCTTGGCTTCGTCAATGATTTCCGCGGCACGTTTTTCCGCCTGGACAATGATATCGGATGCTCTCTGCTTGGCGTCCCTCACGACATCGGCCGAGCGCTGGCTGGCCAATTCCAGCTCATGTTTGCCCCTCTCACCTGCGGCCAGACCATCGGCAATCGTTTTCTGCCGGTTTTCAATGGCGCGCATCAATGGAGGCCAGACAAATCTGACTGTAAACCAGATAAATATGGCAAACGCCATTGCCTGAGAAAGAAGCGTGAAATTGATATTCATGGCTAGTCCCTGATGCCGGATACGCGCAATTTATTTGATGACCGCCAGCAACGGATTGCCGAACGCGAACAGCATGGCCAGACCGACACCAATGATGAAGGAAGCGTCGATCAGCCCGAGCAGCAGGAACACTTTGCCTTGCAGGGTCGGGATCATTTCCGGCTGACGCGCGGCGCCTTCAAGAAAGCTGCTGCACATGATGCCGATGCCGATACAGGCGCCGGCGGCGCCAAGGCCGATCATCAGGCCGATACCAATACCCGTGTAGGCCTGAATCATCGCCAAGAATTGCAAATTGTCCATCTCGATTTTCCTCTCGTGGTAGTGAATAGTAAGGGGTATGCCAAACGGCGCTGAGTATCAGTGTCTCAGTGTCAGTGGGACTCGTGCGCCATGGAAAGATAAACGACCGTCAACATCATGAAAATGAATGCCTGCAGCGTGACGATCAAAATATGGAAAATAGCCCATCCTGCTCCGAGCAGCGTTCCGAACAGCGTACCCGACAGGCCGGTGGCCGCCCACATGCCGAGCAGCAGAAAAATGATCTCGCCCGCGTAGATGTTTCCATAAAGACGCAGGGAATGGGAAAGCGGCTTGGAAACATATTCAACGAGGTTGAAGAGTATGTTGACGGGCCACAATATCGGATTTTTGCCAAAAGGAGAGCACACCAGCTCATGTATCCAGCCGCCCAGCCCCTTGACCTTGATGTTGAAAAAAATCATCAGCAGCCAGACCGAAAGCGCCAGCGCGAAAGTGGTATTCACATCGGCTGTGGGAACGCTGCGCCAGTTGTGCAGGCCCAGCCGCTCGTATATCCAGGCCATGATATCGATCGGCAGGAAATCCATCGCATTCATCATGAACACCCAGATGAACACCGTGAGCGCCGCGGGTGCGACAAATGCGTGCCTGTCACCATGAAACGTGCTCTTGACCTGCTCATCGATGAATTCGATGGCCAGTTCGACAAACGCCTGCCGCTTGCCCGGAACCCCGGATGTCGCGCCGCGCACCACCCATCCCAAAAAGCCGAAGCTGACGATCCCGGTCAACAGCGCCATCACGAGCGTATCCACGTGCAGCGTCCAGAACGCACCCTCTCCGATCGAACTGGTCAAGTTCGTCAGATGATGGGCCATATATGAGGTTGGAGTGACTTCCGTTCCTGATGCCATGTGCTTACCTGATCTGCCTATCCACTATCTAGTCTGCTTATCCAGTCTGCTTGCCTGTCAGGCTGTCTGAACCGCGCGCCTTTGCATCGTCCGTCACAAACAGCGCCATTCCGAAGATCAGCACCGTCAGTGCGAACGTTCCGATAAATCCGACCGCCACGATATCCTTATAAAGCGTCATGACGAGCCAGAGCAGCGAAATCATGACAATAACCTTGACCGCTTCGGCCTTGATCGCCGTAATCAACACCCCGCCCGCGGTGGCGCCGCGGTAGCGTGAAATAATTGCCGCAAAAGCCGCTGCGGAAACAATGCTGACGATACCCCCCAGCAATGCCGAGGCCGCACCGTGAAACCCCAAGATCAGCCCAAGGATCACGACCATCGCAAAAGTGGCAATCAGCTGCCAACGCATGACGATGCGTACCGGCTTGTTTCCTATCCAAGGCATATTTTGGCGTCAGTCAGAAACAACCGCTCAGCGTGATGTTGAGCTTGTCGAATTCTGTTCTTGAAAGACCTGATTGTTCCCGGAGAAGCTGATGTTTTATTTCCCTGACCGTCGATCCTGCTGGACTTGCCGTGCTTCTTCCGAATCGCCCGAAAAGGTGGAAATCCTCGTTGACCGTAAATCGGTTATTGATATTCAATGACCGTATTGACCGTAATTCAAATCACGAGGATTTTAATCTGCTTGAGCCCGGTAGTCAATGGAAAGTGCTCCGTGTGTAGAGAACAAATAAACTGTCCGGTCTTGTAGCAAATGATCTGCCCGCTTTCACTGTGCCAAAGGATTCACTGTGCCAAAGGAGGTACGGTATAAAGCGGAAGTTTCTGCTCGGATCGAGGCAGTGTCATTACTGGCTCATTACTAGCGTGCACCCGAGGCGCACTGATGAGATAAAATAAAACCGGCTTTCCCACTGACGCGCACCGTCTCGCAACACCGACGGCACGCCTGGACTCTTTAACCCAATTACGTTATCTTGCTTCAAGGCATATCCCCTCCTTGCAAAAGGTTGATGATTCCGGAAGAACCATCAAGAATACGCCGCCTCATCCCTTCTTGTCTTACACAAATTCCGAGCATAACTCTCGGCCCATTATGTTCGTCTATTACACATGAGTGTCACACGCGTAGAATTAATCTGCGATGATTCCGCGCACACTGCCTTACGCGATCATCAATTCCTCGGACGTTGGCGGGCGCTTTATGAAAGCTGCGCGCATGCGACAGTTTTCCAGACTCCGGGATTCGCCTGCGCGTGGTACGAGGCGTATCGATCACAGTGGCGGCCTGTGATAGTTGAATCAGAAGGCTCGACAGACGGTCTCACCGGACTCTGGTTGCTCGCGCATGATCCAGAAACAAATACGCTTGCACATGTAGGCGCTTACCAGGCCGAATATCACGCGTGGCTCGTCCTACCGGGCGAAGATGCCGCCTTTCTCTCCGCCGCATGGGTTGAGCTCACGCGATACTTCAAGTTTGAATTTCTGCGGCTCAAGTATCTGCCCGCCGTGGCGCTTGGCGACTTGTTACGAAATATGCAGGGCATGCGCGACAGAGTGATTGTGCGAAAACATGACCGACCACTCCTGAAACTGAACCTGCAGGATTTAAAAGAATCCTTCGCCAAAAAAAGCAACAAAAGTCGGTTCAACCGGCTCAAGAAGCTCGGTAAGCTCGAATTCCATCGCGTCAAGGATCTGGCGGAACTCGAACGCGTACTGGACGAGCTTATCACCTATTATGATTTCCGGCAAAGTGCAGTCAACCATTCTGCTCCATTTCGGGAAGATCCCAACAAGCGGGGGTTCCATATCGGCCTTTTTAAGGCTACGCCGGGCGATGCCTTTGTTTCCGTCACCTACCTCGATCAGCGCCCCATAGCGGCCTTTTGGGGGCTTGCAAGTGGTGAAGCGGTTCATCTTGGAATGCTCGTTCACTCGCCATTTTTGGCCGAGCATTCTCCAGGGAAGCTTCATGTCATGCAGTTGAGTGAGCACCTTCTTGAAAATGGCAAGAAAGTACTGGACCTTACTCCGGGGGGAGATCCTTGGAAAGAGCGCTTTGCCAATGCGCATGATGAGGTAGCGGAGGCAATTATTTACAGGTCTGCGCTGGCTCGAAGGAAGGCCGTCATGCTCGATGGGTTGCTGGGATGGGGAAAACGCCACGCGATCCGGGCGGGGATTAGCCCGTCAAAGGTGAGATTCGTGCTGGCGGCGCTGCGCCGGATACGGCCTTTTACCATTATCGGCAAAATTAAAAACTGGTACGGTTCAAGCCGCGAGTTCCGTATCTACCGATGCGATCATGCTCTTGCTGAACGTTATACGTACGATGAAAGGGTTTGCCGCAATTCTTTATCCGGCCTTCTTTCCTTCGAGCCCGGAGAATCCTGGCAGACCCGCGACGGCTTCCTTTCCAGCGCGCTTAGCCGCCTGGAAAAAGGGGAATCCGCTTATATGGTCACGATAGACAATCGTCTTGCGCATTGCGGGTGGATGGTAAAAAATCAAACCGAGTCCAGGATGAGCGAAGTCCAACAGTCGATGGCATTCCCGGCTGGAAGCGTCGCCTTCTACGATTTTTACTCTCACCCCGACTTCAGGGGGCGAGGTCTTTATCGGGCTACGCTTGGTCACATGTTGCGCGACGCATTTGCCTCCAGCGAGACACGATACGTATACATTTCCGTTCTGGCGGATAACCTGCCTTCGCGCCACGTGATCGAGACGATGGGTTTCGGATACCAGGGTTCTTTTTTTTGGG
>DASVYI010000114.1:0-7185 GCA_036392275.1 Nitrosospira sp.
CAGTTCGAGAATCAGCAACGTGCAATGAAACGGCTCTCGTTTATTGTCCCCGTTAGTTTGATCATGATTTTCATGCTGTTATTCTGGACGTTCCAGTCGGTCAAACATGCCTCAATGATTGTCATGAACGTGCCGTTCGCGCTGATCGGCGGGCTGATAGCCTTGCTGCTGACAGGTATCCACCTGAGCGTGTCTGCGGCGGTCGGGTTCGTTGCGCTTTTTGGCATCGCGGTGCAAAATGGTGTGATCCTCTTATCCAAAATCAATCTGCTCAGGCGAGAGGGTATTCCACCGCATGACGCGGTTATGCAAGGCTCTATCAGCCGCCTGCGGCCTGTTGTGATGACTGCACTCGTGGCAATGCTGGGATTGTTACCCGCCGCGCTTTCCACCAGCGTGGGATCGGAAGCTGTCAAACCTTTCGCAACGGTCATTATTGGCGGACTCATGACCTCTACCATTCTTACCTTGACCATGCTTCCGGCGCTCTACTCCCATTTCGAAAAACTACCAGAAACCTGAGACATGTCCCTATGAAAGAAATCCGCGCGCATATTGGACCCTTCCTGCTGCCCAAGGTGACTCAGGCGTTGCTCGAAATTCCCGATTTTCCGGGCATGAGCGTGCCCGACCGCGAAGGTTTCGGGCACGTGAAGCTTGACAATGAACAGCCTGCTCCTTGTTTAACCGCCTTTTTCATGTTTTATCTTGATGAGCTTGCCATCTTCGCCGACCATGATCTCAATCTCCTTGCCGTCTGGTTTTTCTACCTCGGCTTCATAAACGGTAACAATTTTGCTGCTATCGAAATGAAGGATTCGAACGTTCTGTGTTGTCGTTTCCTTCTCAATTTCCTCGATTTTTCCGCCACCTGCGTAATCGGTTATGGTTTTCTGAACCGCAGGCGGTACATCCGTCCACTGAATTCTCTCCACTTTTCCGGCAAAAGCCGAGGTTGCAAATACCATCGCAGCGGGCAGAACAACTGACATGAATAATTTCTTTTTCATTTGTGACCTCCTATTTCATTTCAGGAAACATACTCGCCAGAACATTTTATTTGCAAAAACTTCGTTAGGAATGATAGGCGCGAATCAGGAAGGGGTCTGTGCGGTAACGCTCTTAAACCACTTTGTAAAGGTTAAAATGTGCGCGGGATGTGCGCGCACGCTTGCCGTTAGCAACAAATAGAATTGTCCGGTATTGCAGCACAAGACGTTCAATCTTGGATAGATCAAAATTGAATTTACTCAGGGTTAAGATGTAGATGAAGCCATTCATCCTTGGTTCCGCCAGTACGACAGCGTACTGGGCGGTGATGATCGCACTGGATAACGATGCTGGGGACTGGACCAGTAGACTCTTCACCGGTTCGGATCGGAAGCCATCAAATCTTTTGCTACGGTCATTATTGGCGGACTTATATCAGTTACGCTGCTTACCCGCTGCTTATCCCGACCATGCTTCCCGCGCTCTACTCCAATTTTGAAAAACAATGAGAAACCTGAGGCACACTCCATGAAAGAAATCCGCGCTTATATTGAACCCTTCATGCTGTCCAAAGTGACTCAGGCATTACTCGAAATTCCTGATTTCCCCGGTATGAGCGTGTCCGATTGCGAAGGTTTTGGGCACGTAAAATACATTATTGGACGAGACTTTACGCCATATCTACCGAAAAAACGCATTGAGATTTTTGCTTCCGATGAACTGGTGGAAAGGATTTTTAATACGGTGATGACCGCCGCGAATACCCATCAGCACGGCGCGGGGAAAATCTATGTCATCGATGTCGATAAAAGTGGACACATCAGCGCGGAAATGCAGGAAGACAAAATAGACATGAATGATGGCCGGTAGTCAGCGTTATCGCGGAGCGCGCGCATTTTGCACACGTTTGTTTTGCGCGCGCTGTGCCGCGATCTGCTGCGGTTTTAAGCGCTATTGAGTTCGATGAGCCTGCCGTCTTCACCGACCTTGATTCCGACTTTCTCGCCCCCGGGTTTTTTTACCTCGGCTTCATAAACGGTAACCGTTTTACCGTCGTGTGTTTTTGTCTCCTTCCCGATTTCCTCGATTTTGCCGCCGCCCGCGTTATCCGTTATGGTTTTCTGAACCGCAGCCGGTAGTTGAGACCAGTGAACTTTCTCGTCTTTTCCAGCCAGGGCTGAGGTCGCGGAGGTTGCGATGACCATTGCGGCCGAGAGAAGTATGCTCCTTTTCATTTGTACTCCCGTTCGATGATTATTGAGATAAAAACTTTTCAAACCTAAACCGGGACGTGGAAGCTGTCTGTACGATCGTACGGAAGAGCGCAGTTTGAGCCCGGGCTTGCAGCCTGCTTAGCTTAATGAGGCGGCGGGGAATAAGAGCAGGATAACCTATTCCAGCCGAACGATCGGTTTGATGGTGATGCCTTTTTCGCTGTCTTCGGCTGCCTGATTGATCTGATCGAGGCTATAAAATTTCACCAGTTTGTCGAAGGGGAAGCGTCCCTGCCTATATAGCTCTACCAGAGCGGGAATGAAGAGATCCGGCTTGCTGTCGCCTTCGACTATCCCGATGATGCGCTTGCCTGCCGTCATCACCCCATTCACATCGAAACTTGCTTCGGTGCCCAGGGCGGGCGCTCCCACGATGCCACACGTGCCGCGCGCCGCCAGTGCATCGATGGCTTGGCGCAGCACTGCCGGACGGCCGCTCGATTCGAGCGAAAAATCGGCGCCGCCGCCGGTAATTTCCCGGACGGCCTCGACCGGATCGGTCTCGCGGCTGTTCACCGTATGGGTCGCTCCAAGTTCCATGGCCAGCTCCAGGCGCGAGGGCACGACATCGGCGGCAATGATGGTCCTTGCACCCGCCACGCGCGCAGCCATTACCGCGCTCAATCCTACCGCTCCCCCGCCAAATGCGGCGAAAGTGCTCCCCGGGCTGACTTTCAGCGCATTCATCACGGCTCCCGCGCCGGTCTGGATGCCGCAGCCGAGCGGGCCGAGCAGTTCCAGCGGAACATTCCTTGGCACCTTGATGACGTTGCGCTCATGGGCAAGGGCAAAAGTGCCAAATGATGACTGTCCGAAAAAGTGATCATGAATGGGCCCGCTCGCATCCTGCGCCGCATAGGTTGAAGTGCTGCCATCTTCTCGCGCACCGCCGAAATTCAGCGGATAGAAATTCTCGCAATAGGTCAGATCGCCGCGCAGGCAGGCTTTGCAGTGACCGCACCACATATAGGTCAGCACGACATGATCGCCCACCGCCACTTTCCTGACTGCGGCGCCGATCTGCTCGACCACGCCCGAACCCTCATGTCCCAGCACGACAGGAAGCGGCACATCATAGAGCTGGTCGCGCGCCACCATATCGGTATGACACATGCCGGCCGCCACCACCCGGATCAGCACTTCGTCGAGATGCGGCTCGTCCAGGAAGAGGCTCTCGATTCGAAAGGGACCGCCCTTATTACGTATTGTCGCTGCTTTGATCTCCCTCATCCGTTATCCTCGATATTCGTTAATTTTTTACCGGACAAACAATCTTCTGCAAAAAAAGCAGTTCCAATCCCACAGCCCTCTTAGGTCTGTTATCCCTCATGCGAAATCCGCATCCAGCACAACCCGGTACCGCGCTTTGCCGGCCGCAAGATGCTCGATCGCGTCATTGACTTTGCTCAAAGGAAAATGCTCCACTTGAGGGGCAAGAGCATGCCGTGCGGCAAAATCCAGCATCGCCGATATTGCCGCGGGCCCGCCCGTGGGCGATCCCGAGACGCTTTTCTGCCCCAGGATGAGCTCAAACGCGGGAATTGGCATCGGCTCCAGCACCGCACCCACTACATGCATGCGGCCGTTCGGCTTCAGCGTTTTGAGGAGCGCCGTCCAATCGAGCGGTATATTCGTGGTGACAAGCAGAAAATCCAGCGAATTGGCTGCCTTGAGAATCTCACCGCCGTCCCGGCTCGACACCACCCGGTGCGCACCCAGTTTCCGTGCTTCTTCAGACTTGGATGGGTTCGAGGTAAAGGCCGTTACCTCGCAACCCCAGGCATTGGCAAATTTAAGGGCCATATGGCCCAGGCCGCCGATGCCTACAACGCCTACCCGGTCCGTTGGTTTTACGTCGTATGTGACCAGCGGCGCAAACACGGTGATACCTCCGCATAACAGAGGCCCCGCCGAAGGAACATCGAGCATGTCAGGCAAAGGAAATGCCCAGATCCAATGTGAGCGCACCCTCTCAGAAAATGCACCGTAATGACCGGCAATGGTCGGCTGAACTTCCAGACAAAGATTGTGGTTGCCGGTCACGCATTCATGACAGTGCATGCAGCTGCGGGCGTTCCAGCCAACCCCGACCCGCTGCCCGATTTGCAATCCCTTGACGCGTTCCCCTGCCGCAACGACCCGGCCCACCGCCTCATGCCCCGGTACGATCGGGTATTGGGACAAACCCCAGTCATTGTTGAGCATCGATAGATCGGAATGGCAGAGGCCGCAATATTCGACGGCGATCTCCACCTCCTCCGGGTCCAGCGGACCGGGATCATAAGTAAAAGGTTCCAGTTTCTGGCCGGCGCCGTGAGCTGCCCATCCGCGAATGTAAGCCATTGTCACCCCCCTGATTGCCCGGCATGAATCTCCGGACGATTGATGGATCACCTGAACTATCCATACATACGCTCGAACACATCGGCGTTGCCGGCGCGAAGGTGCTAAAGCCTGATCCCGGATTTCCCCGGTGCCAGGATGCCGTTGGGATCCAGCGCCTTCTTGAGAATCTTGTGGACATCGCGCTGCACCGGTCCGTACGTCTCCGCGACCTTGTCCATGAAAGCGGTATTGACCCGGTAGGTTCCATATCCCCGCGCGGAAAACACGGTCAACAGTTCATCGAAACATTTGTACGCCGCCTTGACCTGACTCGGATCTGTCTTATCGTACAGGACGTCGACGATATGATGCATGTCGCGCATCCCGACGATGAATTCCCCCGAATAATCCAGCCCATGCTTGGCGAGAATCTGCTTGGTGAGCGACATTTGTTTGAGTGTCTCGCTTCCGCGCGCCTGAGAGACCGGCGCGAACCACATCGAGCCACCGCCGCCGCGCCAGTTGTACAAGGAAAACTCCTTGAGCGTCATATCTCCACGCATGAGCTTGGCTCGGTATTCAAACGCGGGATCATCGGCCGCCTCCTTCTCGGTCAAAATCTTTGCCTTGCCCGATTTGCCGAACGCCTGCGTCACGATCTTCCAGTTCACATCGACCTGTTCCTGCGTGCCATAAAGGGCGGCATAGACGTTCCATATCCCCAGGTTGTGATCTTTCGTGATTTTGCGCACCGCCTCGTCGGGAATGGCGCCGGGTCCCGTAACATAATCGCTGCGCCGGGCTTTCACCGGCGCTTCGTACAATGCATGGGCAATGACGACGGCATTGGGAATGACGCCGTTGATACGCAGCGGCCGGATTGTCTCTACGATCTCCACGATATCGTCCTCATCCTGATACTGGATGACGAATGGCTTGAAAACCGGCGGAGCGGGCATGAGCCAGAAACCGAACTTGGTGACGATGCCATAATTGGACTGCGTGAAAATCCCGTCGAGATATGGCCCGTACCCCCACTTGAAAACCTGCCAGGTGTTGGAGTTCGGCATGGAGCCCATCCCGGTGCGCAGCACCTCTCCGTTCGCCAGAACCACCTCCATGCCGCAAGCAAACATGAAATGCTCGCCATAGGGTGTATAACCGACGCCACGATCGAGCGTGTTGCCCACTGGCCCCGCAATCGCGGAGGGGGCAGGCATCGATAGCCACAAGCCCAGTTTGCGTTCGGCAATGTAGTCATAGAGCTGCTTGTAGGTTACACCCGGCTCGACAAGGGCGTAGGCCAAGTCCTTGTCGACTTCGAGAATGCGATTCATGCGCTTGAGATCGAGCACGACCTGGCCGCGTTCGGCCGGCGCGGCGGAACCATAGCCCAGGTTCTTTCCGGTCGAGATGGGCCAGACGGGCACTTTATGCTTATTGCAAATGCCGACGATCTTCTGGATCTGTTCCACCGTGGTAGCCATCAGGGCTGCGGAGGGCGTATGCTCGGAATCCGGCACTGGCATCATCGTCTTGATGTAGGGCGCGAGGTGTTCCGCGCTGATGAGTACCGAATCCGCGCCAAGAACTCCACGAAACTCATTTATTGCGGCGTCAAAAGTCTGTTCGGATACGCCCTTGGGCAGTGCAATATATTTGCCGGCCATCGATTATTCTCCAGGCTAGGTTTCTATGACAAATGAAGTAAATTTCTCCGCTGGCTCCACAAGTTCTGCACGCGCGCCATCGCCGGGCCGGTGCACGAATGCCCTGCTGGAGCAGAATTCCTGAAGCGCTCCCGAACCCAGTGCCGCGGCCATGACGGCATATCCCACCGATTCCACCCAGTCCGAGGATCGCGATTGACCGCCAGGTTGCATACCGGGCTGCCCAATTTTCGTGACCGTTTCGTATCCGGATTCCTGCCGCGAAACAGGCGTCCATCTTCCTCCGCTTCCATCCCAGCCCAGCAGCTTGCATCCGGTCGAAGGTGAAACGCCCGAGCAGTGAAGATACGTTGTCTCTGATCCTTCGAGCCGCCAGGTCAGAAAACCGGGAACGAACCCGTTTGCGGCTACCCCGCCGGAATGGGTTCCCGTGGAAGCGTGTTCTGCCGCAAAAAAATTCTCTACAATGGAAAAACTCCCTTGATCCGCGGCGAGCCGCGATGCAAGAATATGTCCCGCACTCTGCCCGGGCGAAGCCGAGACCCAAACATGGCGAAGTTCGGGAATATCGTTTGAAACATCAAATCTGGAAGAGCTTCCGGACGAAGCGTGGGAGCCCAGCAAAACCAGCCGGGCGCCCGCGTTGCGCGCCAGTTCCATGAAAACCGCGGCGCTGCCATCGTCCAATACGGCAATCCAGCGCATATCGCGGGACTTTTCCAGCAACCCGGCCACTATCTCGTAATCACTGAGCAATCCGTGCTTCAGCTTCACCACCTGGAGCGCACCGTCACGCATTCCGGCTTCTGCGGCCCCTGGGAAAGCGGCGTGCGCCGTGCGGGCGCCCGCGGCGAATACGGTATGTGCCGGTGAGTTTTCCAGCAGCAACCCGCAGCGCCTTGCGTTGCCGGGAGCACTAGCGAATG
>DASVYI010000115.1:0-2636 GCA_036392275.1 Nitrosospira sp.
GAAGAATCCGTCGTCTCCCTATTGGAGTTGCTCAAGCAGATGCTTTCCCTTTCAGGTTCAAATAAGAATTCCGGAAGAGACAGGATTTGATGTGGTCTACACATAAGGCGCCGTTCTCGCGATGAGCCAGGTACCAATACGCAATGCCATGACGATCGATGTGGAAGATTACTTCCAGGTGTCCGCATTCAGTTCACATATTCCGAGAGAGAGCTGGGAATCCATACCCTGCCGGGTTGAACACAACATCGACCGCATCCTTGCTTTACTGGACCAAGAAGAAACCAAAGCAACTTTTTTCACCCTGGGATGGATCGCCACCCGGTATCCGTCGATGGTGAAACGCATTATTTCAAGCGGTCACGAGCTTGCAAGCCATGGATGGGCTCACCATCGGGTTTCGGATCTGAGTCCCGATGAATTCCGTGAGGACATCAACCGCAGCAAGGCGGTTCTGGAAGATATCGGCGGTCGGGCGGTGCTGGGCTATCGCGCGCCCAGCTTCTCCATAGACCGGAATAACCAATGGGCGCTGGATCTGCTGGAAGAGGCGGGCTATCGTTACAGCTCGAGTATTTATCCGGTCCGGCACGACCATTACGGAATTCCCGATGCGCCCCGGTTTGCATATTACCCCCGCGGCAACCGGGGATTGCTGGAATTGCCGATTACGACGATGCGTCTGTTCAGGCAAAACATTCCCGCGGGGGGAGGCGGTTATTTCAGGCTTTGGCCCTATCCGGTTTCAAAATGGTTTCTGAAGAGGCTGAACCGGCTGGAGCAGCGTTCGGCGATCTTTTATTTCCATCCCTGGGAAATAGATCATCAACAGCCGCGACAGAAGGATATCAGTATGAAAACGCGCTTTCGCCATTACTATAACCTCCATCGCATGGAAGAGCGGATCAAGGCCCTGACCCGTGACTTCAATTGGGACCGGATGGATCGTATTTTCATGGATTAGCGGCATGAGCCATTCCGTTGACGCATTCCAGGAGGCAGGCGGAAACGCCACCATTCAAGCAGATATTCCTTCTGTACATTTACTTGAACCGCACCAGGTAAAAAGGTGGGACGACTTCGTTTTGCTTTGCCCCGAAGCCACTTTTTTTCACCGTGCGGGATGGCAAACGGTCGTCGAACGCGCCTTCGGGCATAAAACATGGTTTTTTTTCGCCGAACTTGGGGGGCAGATTCAAGGTGTGCTGCCCCTGGTGGAGATTAATAGCCGGCTCTTCGGCCATTCCCTGAGTTCGCTTCCATTTTGCGTATATGGCGGAATCGCCGCCACCTCCGAGCCGGCACGGGACGCACTCGACCAGGCTGCCCAAGCGCTTGCATTGGGGCTGCAGGTAGATTATCTGGAATACCGGAACCTGGCAGCCCTGCACCCGCAATGGCCGATGAAGGATCTGTATGTGACCTTCCGCAAAGGGATCGCCCCTGAAGTGGAAGAGAATATGCAAGCCATTCCCCGCAAGCAACGCGCCATGGTGCGCAAGGGCATCAAGGCCGGACTGGAAAGTGTCATAGACGAAGATACTTCACGTTTTTTTCAGGCATACTCGGCAAGCGTGCACCGGCTTGGTACGCCGGTATTCTCCAAACACTATTTCCGTGTCCTTAAAGAGGTGTTCGCCGAGGACTGCGAACTCATGATCGTTGAGAAAGAAGGGAAAGTTATCAGTGGCGTCATGAGTTTTTATTTTCGGGACGAGGTTTTGCCGTACTACGGGGGCGGCACTCATGAAGCACGGGAAGTCGCGGGAAACGACTTCATGTATTGGGAACTGATGCGGCGCGCCTGCGAAAAAGGGTATAAAACCTTTGATTTTGGCCGCAGCAAGCGCAATACCGGTTCTTTCGATTTCAAGAAGAACTGGGGATTCGAACCACAGCCGCTTCATTATGAATATCGGCTATATGGGGCTGAGGCAGTGCCTGATCACAATCCTCTCAATCCCAGGTACCAGCTGTTCATCAAAGCCTGGCAGAAGCTCCCCTTGTCGCTCGCCAATCTCATCGGTCCTCATATCGTGAAAAATCTGGGATAAATGATGGAGGACATTCTTTATCTCGTCCACCGTGTTCCTTATCCGCCGAACAAGGGAGACAAGATACGTTCCTATCATCTGCTCAGGCATTTGAGCCGGAATTACCGCGTTCATCTCGGTACCTTCATCGATGACGAGGGGGACTGGAAGTATCGTGATAAAGTAAAAAGTTTCTGTGGCGAGACCTGTTTTGTCAGTCTGGACCCGAAGGCTGCGCGCATACGCAGCCTCCGCGGTTTCTTTTCCGGGCGGCCCCTCACTTTGCCATATTATTGGGATAAGGATTTGCAAACTTGGGTAAATCATATTCTCGAAACGAAACCGGTCCGGAATATCCTGGTTTTTTCCTCTGCCATGGCCCAATACGTGAGTCATGCGGAACACGCGCATCGCGTCATCGATTTCGTCGATATCGATTCGGATAAGTGGATGCAATACGCGAACACCGCGACTTGGCCGATGAACTGGATTTATTGGCGGGAATCGAAATCGCTTCTCCGGTATGAACGGCAGATTGCTGGCGATTTTGACGGTGCGACCTTCGTTTCCCAGGCGGAAGCCGATCTGTTCGTGCAATTCGCC
>DASVYI010000116.1:0-3476 GCA_036392275.1 Nitrosospira sp.
CCGGCCGCTCCGAAGACGATTGTAACCCAGGGACGGCCGCAAGCAGGGATGGCTGCAAACAGGAACAACCGATGAGCAACCCATGAGATGCCTTCCAGTCAGGACACCCGGCAGCAGGAACCGTCGGGGCCCCGGGAAAGAAAGCGGCGTAGTGGCCGTTATCGTGGCGTTGTCGATGGCCGTGCTGATTGGCTTTTTCGGCCTCGCGTTCGATCTCGGCAAGCTCTACGTTGCGAAATCCGAATTGCAGAACAGCGCGGATGCGTGCGCGCTGGCCGCGTCACGCGAACTGACCGGGGCCAACACCAATCAGCTTGCTCTCGCCGAGGCCGCCGGCATCACAACCGGCATGCGTCACGATGTGCTCTTTCAAGGCGAAACGGTCTCCCTCACCGTCGACGATAGCGTGACATTCAGCCAGACATTCAGTGGCACCTATCAGCCCAAGGCTGCCATCAATTCAACGGAGGCGCTTTCAATGCAGTACGCGCGCTGTACCGTGGCGCGCGCCGGGATCGCAAACTGGTTCATTCAGGTACTGAACCTTGTGCCGGGCATCTCGATCGGCAGCCAGGCCGTCGCTGCTGCAGCGGTGGCTACCCGCACGCCGTCACAAATCACTTCCTGTGCCATACCCGTCGGTGTCTGCAGCAGCGCGGTTCCCCCTGCTTTGCCAATCGGAACATGGTTGCAGAGCGTCATCGGCCCCGGTAAATCGGGCAGCGGAACCGGCAATCTGACAGGAAATTTCATGTGGGTAGATTACACCCCTCCTGGCGGGGGAGCTTCAAAACTTAGTGGAAATTTGACCGGACCAGGTGTTTGCAACCTTCCCGCGATTGGCTCACAGGTAGGCGAAGCAGGCGTCATCTCCTCGCTGGCGGCTGCCTGGAACAGCCGTTTCGGCATCTACCAGGGCAGCGTAAAACAAGGCGATTCGATCCCTGACTCCACCGGCTATGCCTATACCGATGCAGCGGGCAGCTGGCCGTCAAAATTCAATGCATTTGCCGATTTCAGGAATAAAAGGGGAATTCACGCAGCGTATCAGGGGGACGCGGCAACTGGATTGAAGACGAATGGAACCATCGTGAATTCCGCTTATCTCCAGGCCAACGGGGGTGACCGCAGGATGGCTACGGTCGCAGTTCTCGATTGCAATGGCTTTACCGGGGGATCGACCGTTGCACCGGTCCAGTCGTGGGCGTGCGTCCTGATGCTGCACCCGATCAACAACAGTCAGGGCGGCAGCGGAACGGGCTCCACCCGAATGTATCTCGAATACCTCGGCCGGTCGGACGTACCCGGCAACCCCTGCGCGACATCCGGTGTGCCGGCGGGGCCTGACAGCGGAGGCCCGCTCGTCCCGGTGCTGGTGCGGTGATTCCCTGATTCTCATGCGCGGGCTAACTCTTACGATGCAGAAATTTTCCGGCAGCAGACAAGGCGATAGCAGGCAAAGTGTGAGCCGGCAAGGTACTGAGCGGCGCGCGATGCGCGGCGCGGTTACCGTGGAATTTGCCCTGCTGTTGCTACCGCTGCTGCTGCTGGCGGCTGGCGCAGCCGAATACAGCCGCGCGCTCTATCAATACAACACACTCGTCAAAACGGTGCGCGATTCGGCACGCTTTATCTCGCAGCATAATCCGGCGGATGCCGCTTCCTACCCGGCTGCGCTGAATGATGCCCGTTGCCTGGCGGTGTATGGCAATACCGATTGCTCCGGAACGGCTCTTGCGCCGGGGCTGAGCACGGATATGGTGGGAATCACCTCCACTGCCAGCACGACCGGTGCCGGCACGTCGATCACGCTCGTTGAGGTCAGGATTACCGGCTACGCATTCAGCTTTGTATTCAATCCGTTGAGACTCACGGGTGATGCCGCAGACACAATTCTGTTCAACGACATTCACGCGACGATGAGGCAGATATGACGAATGCCCGGCAAGGTATGGGCTGCGGTCCGGCAGTGCGGCGCAAACAGCGCGGAGCCGCCGCCGTCGAATTCGCGCTGGTTGCTTCGCTTCTGTTCATCCTGTTGTTCGGCATCATGGAGATGAGCCGGGTCTTGTTTTACTGGAATACCGCGGCCGAGGCCACGAGATTGGGCGCGCGGCTGGCGGTGGTGTGCAACAAGGATTCAGCGGCCATCAGGACCCGGATGAACAGCCTGCTCGGCCTCTTGACGCCTGGCAATATCGACGTTGCCTATGCGCCAAGCGGCTGCGACATCAATACGTGCCGGACGGTCACGGTAAGCATCACCGGCTTGAATGTCTCAACGTTCATTCCATTCGTGCCGTTAAATCTCACCATGCCGTCATTTTCCACCACGTTGACGCGAGAGAGTCTGGATAGCGCCAATCCCGATTGCAATTGAATCGAGGAATGTTTTATCTGCGGACTGCGTGGTGAAAAAATACGGGTACGCTGCAGAGCCGTGAACAGGGAATCATTTTGTTTTAATGCAGTATAACGAAGCGAAAACAGTAAAATTGAAGATCACCGTAATCGCGCAAGACTGGCAATATCCTAATGATATCCAGAAATTCCTTGCAGAGGCCGACAAACCCTACCCGCTTGTCGCGATGGTCGGCGGAATGCAACAGGTCGTGGCCGTGGCCGAACAGGACCGTCCGGATCTGCTGATACTGGAGGTTCCGCGCCTGGATGCGGTGGAGCTGCAGATCCTGAGCCACGTCACTTCCCGTTTTCCCGACCTGGGCGTGGTCATGCTGTGCCCCGATCAGTCACCGGAATTCCTCATCGAGGTCATGCGCGCCGGAATTCGTGAAGTACTGCCAATTCCGCTGACGCAAAATGTCCTGATCGAGGCGGTCGAGCGTTTCCAGCAACGAATCGTGCTGGCGCGCATGCCCGTCAACCAATGCAGGGTACTGGCGTTCATGCCCTGCAAAGGCGGCAGCGGGGCCACGTTCCTGGCTACCAATATCGCGTATACCCTGGCCTCGCTGGAGGATAAGCGGGTTGCGCTGTTTGATTTCAATCTGCAATTTGGCGATGCATCGCTGTTCGTACACGACCGTGCTCCCACGACGTCGATTGCCGATGTGGCGCGTCAGATCCAGCGGCTCGACGGATCGTTTCTCGCCTCCAGCATGATCCAGATATTGCCGAACTTCAGTGTGCTCGCCGCGCCGGAAGAGCCGGAAAAAGCTGCGGAGATAAAGCCGGAGCACATCAGTCCGCTTTTCCAGGTCGCGATGAAACACTACGACTTCGTGATTCTGGATGTAGGGCGCGAGCTCGACGCAATTTCAATACAGGCGCTGGACCGGGCCGATCTGATTTTCCCCGTGTTGCAACAAACCCTGCCCTCCGTCCGCGAGGCCAAACGCATGTCCAACGTATTTCGCGCGCTCGGCTATCCGGACGACAAACTTCGGTTGATCGTGAACCGCCACGAGAAGAATGCCGATATCACGCTCACCGATATCGAAAATACCTTGAATCTG
>DASVYI010000117.1:0-5253 GCA_036392275.1 Nitrosospira sp.
GTGCAGAGAATATCAATACCGGCTTGCAGCACGCGTTCAAGGATAAAAAAACACAGGGGGTGATACTGCGCATCAACAGTCCCGGCGGAAGCCCGGTGCAGGCGGGCTATATCAGCGATGAAATCAAGCGCCTGCGTGCAGAATATCCTGACATCCCGCTTTATGCGGTAGTCGAAGATATTTGCGCTTCAGGAGGTTATTACGTCGCTTCCGTTGCCGACAGGATATATGTAGACAAGGCGAGTATCGTCGGTTCCATTGGCGTGGTCATGAATGGGTTTGGTTTTACCGGCACAATGGAAAAGCTCGGTGTCGAGCGGCGGCTGCTCACCGCAGGTGAGAACAAGGCATTTCTCGACCCTTTTTCGCCCGCCCGCGTTGATCAGGAGAAATACGCCAGGAAGATGCTGGAGGAGATTCACCAGCAGTTTATCGAGGTCGTGCGCCAGGGCAGGGGTCAGCGATTGAAGGAAGATCCCGAAATATTCAGCGGTATTGTCTGGACGGGTGAAAGAAGTATCGAGCTGGGACTCGCTGACGCGATGGGAAGCGCGGACTATGTCGCCCGCGAAATCATCAAGGCGGAACATATCGTCGATTACACTACCCGGGAAGGATTTGCCGATCGTTTGGCAAAACGCTTCGGTGCGGTAATGGCGGAAGTGCTGATCAGCTCGGGAACAGGGTGGACATTGCGATAACTTGCCCACTGTCTCCATACCGCTTCAGAAGCGTCTATCCTCTATCCATGCAACAAAAAGATAGCGGGTTTATTGTCGAGATCAGGTATCGCGTGCCGCCATTCCTCGATTGTTTTAGTCGAAATATATTCGCTTTCCAGGGTGACGTTTGACGCAATGCAGAGAACCGTATCGCCCCGGCAGGCCGAGATGAGGCAGTCCAGCAGTTTCCTGTTGCGGTACGGTGTCTCGATGAATATTTGTGTCTGATCATGCCGTATCGAAGCTTTCTCCAGCTCGACAATTTTGTTGACACGTTTTCCGTGATCCACGGGAAGATATCCGTGGAATGCAAAGCGCTGGCCATTCAATCCTGAGGCCATGAGTGCCAGGAGTATGGAAGAGGGGCCCACCAGCGGCACCACTCGAACATTTTTCTGATGAGCGAGTCTTATCAGGCCAGCCCCCGGGTCGGCCACAGCCGGACAGCCGGCTTCGGACAGGAGGCCTATGTCACGCCCGGCGAGCAGGGGTTCGAGCAGGCATTCAAATTCCGTGGGGCGCGTATGTTCATCCAGTATCCGCATAGTGATGCTCTGCAATGAAGTACGGCCGGCACGTTTCAAAAATCGCCTGGCGGTTTTGGGATGCTCGACGATGTAGTGATCAAGCCGTGCCATGCATTGGCGAACTCCGGCAGGAATCATCCAGTCCATATCACCGTCACCCAGCGGGGCCGGAATGAGGTAGAGTATTCCCGGAATCACACTATCTCTACACCTTCGCTTGCAAGCATTTCGACCAGTGCGATCAGCGGCAATCCGATCAAGGCGCTCGGATCGTCGCTCACGATCCGCTCGATCAATACGATACCCAATCCTTCGGATTTGGCACTGCCCGCACAGTGATAGGGCTGTTCTTTCTGGAGATAATTCTCGATTTGCCGATCGGTCAAGTTCCGGAACCGGACTCGGGAAGAAACGAGTCGTGCCTGAAGGCGAGCCTCGCGGCCGTTGAAAAGGCTCAGTGCGGTATGGAATGTGACTTCTTTTCCGCGTACGGCACGCAACTGCCTGGTCGCATTGGCGTAGTTCAGCGGTTTCCCAAGCTGAACATCTTCCAGCATCGCGGCTTGATCAGCGCCAATAACCAGGGCATCGGGATAAACTGACGCGACGGCACGAGCCTTGGCAGTCGCCAGACGGAGCGCGGTGGCGTCAGGTCTCTCATTTGTCAAAGGGGTCTCATCTATTTCCGGGCTGAATACTTCAAAGGGGATTTGCAGCCGGCGGAGCAACTCGTGGCGATAAACGGAACTGGATCCCAAAACAAGCTGCTGAGTAATGGCTTTATTCTTCAACGTCTTCTTTTAATAGGCTTTTGACACTCGGGAGTAAAGAATATATGATGCGCGCCGTGCTTTGTCATTGAAATTTTAACTCAAATCGGACGGTGAGCGTACCGCCACTGAGGCGATCCCTGATTCAGGTTCGCCGTGCCGGTAGCGGTTCATATGACAACCCCTGGCGATTAGCGTTTGAGGTTACCCGTCAGCCCGATTGTCTTCAAAACCGGCTCCCCGGCACTTTCAGAACATTGCCTGCAATTTTAAAAATACTCATTGCCTGTCGTTGATCTGAACGAGCTTGCCTGCGGGCCTACCATAAGGCATAAGGCATAAGGCGCCTGGGCACGCGGATCGGTACGAACGGGTACTGTAAATACCGTACATGCCCCTATATATAAGAACGACTGTAATTCATCATCGAGATTTCCATGCCTTCACGGCCTATCATAGATGCCCTCGATTTTGCCCGTAATGCCGGGGCACTCCATGGTAAAATCACCCTTTCCGGCCTGGAGCGCCTGCAGGATTATCTCGCTGAAAACTCCGGCGAGCTGCAGTACGAGATCGCTGGTGCCTTAAACAGGGACGGCAAACCCATTTTGCGGATTTCTGTCCAGGGAGTGATGAAACTCCGGTGTCAGCGTTGTCTGGGCGAGCTCGGGCATGTGCTGGATCTCCGGACGGATCTGCTGTTGGTAGAGAATGAAAAGGAACTTTCTTCCTTTGATGAAGATGAATCGATTGACGGTATTCTGGCAGAGCCAGATCTGGAAGTTCTGGCGCTGATCGAGGACGAAATAATCCTGAGTCTGCCGGTCTCACCACGTCACAGTGAGAGCGTATGCGCCGTCCGGGACCCGTTCAACGTTGATACGACGGCGGAAAGACCGCTTGCTGCGCTGGCGGCGTTGAAGAAACTGCATTAATTATATTTTGAGGAGTTGATTATGGCCGTTCAACAAAATAAAAAATCTCCGTCGAAGCGGGGTATGCATCGTTCGCACGACTCGTTGAGCAATCCGCCGTTGACGGTTGAGCCTGGCACCGGTGAAGTTCATTTGCGCCATCACATCAGTCCCAATGGTTTTTACCGCGGCAGGAAGGTTATCAAAGCAAAAGGAGAGTAACCCGCCCCATTCTTCAGGGGATCAAGGTTTTCCAGCTTATCCTGGCCTCAAGGGCGCCAAATTGAATATTACCGTAGCCGTAGATTGCATGGGCGGTGATTATGGCCCCCATGTAACGGTTCCTGCAGCCGTCAATTACCTCCATCGCCACCCTGAAACGGACATCATTCTGGTGGGTCTGCCCGATGTTATCGAATCGGAATTGCGCGTCCTCAAGTCTGCGCCCAGTCCCCGGATGAGACTTCGTGCCGCAAGCGAGGTTGTTGGCATGGATGAGTCGCCTGCCCTGGCATTGCGCGGCAAAAAGAACTCTTCGATGCGCGTCGCCATTGATCTCGTCAAGAGCGGTGAAGCCCAGGCCTGCATCAGCGCGGGCAATACCGGGGCATTGATTGCGACTTCCAGGTTCGTACTGAAGACACTTCCTGGCATCGATCGCCCGGCCCTTGCGGTGGTATTGCCTACGATAAGAGGACACACCTACGTTCTCGATCTGGGCGCCAATGTGGATTGCACGGCGGAGCATCTGCTTCAATTCGGCGTCATGGGAGCCACGTTGGTATCGTCTGTGGAAAACAAGGAGAGGCCCAGCATAGGCTTGCTGAACATCGGCGAGGAGGAGATCAAGGGCAACGAAGTCGTCAAGCAGGCTGCGGAGTTGCTGCGCGAGAGCGGGTTGAATTTTTACGGCAATATCGAAGGGACTGATATCTATAAAGGGACGACTGACGTGGTTGTATGTGATGGTTTTGTCGGTAATGTGGCGCTGAAAACATCGGAAGGGGTTGCGCAGATGCTCTCCACTTTTCTGCGCGAGGAATTCAGGCGCAATCTTCTGACCAAATTCGCCGGTCTCATCGCGGTTCCGGTTATAAAGGCCTTCAAACGCCGGGTCGACCACCGCCGCTACAATGGTGCAAGTCTGTTGGGATTGCGCGGCATCGTGATCAAAAGCCACGGATCGGCTGACAGTCATGCATTTGGTTTTGCCATTGCGCGAGCGGTGGATGAGGTTCGCGGCGGAATGCTGCGTCATATCAGTGAACGCATAGCGCAGTTGTCTCATCACTCCACGAATTCGCAGTCCCATGTCCAGCCCCTGGCGGAAGAGCGTCCCGCATGATGTATTCCAGAATCGTTGGGACAGGCGGCTATCTGCCGGAAAAAATACTCACGAACCACGATCTCGAGCGCATGGTGGATACCAGCGACGAGTGGATACGCAGCCGCACCGGTATTGCGCAGCGGCACATTGCAGCGGATAGCGAAATGGCAAGTGATCTGGCGCTCAATGCCAGCCGGGAAGCGATGACGGCGGGGGGCATAAGCCCCGGAGAGATCGACCTGATCATCGTCGCCACCACTACACCTGACATGATTTTTCCCAGCACCGCCTGCATTCTGCAGAACAAACTTGGCATCAAGGATTGCCCGGCATTTGATGTGCAGGCCGTGTGCAGCGGTTTCATTTATGCCCTGGCTACGGCCGACATGTACATTCGTGCCGGCAGGTGCCGTACGGCTCTGGTGGTCGGTACCGAAATTTATTCACGCATACTCGACTGGACCGATCGCAGCACGTGCGTACTCTTTGGTGATGGCGCGGGTGCGGTGATACTGACCCGGAGCGACCAGCCGGGCATAATTTCAAGTCATCTGCATGCCGATGGGAGTTACAGCGGTATTCTGGCGGCGCCCGGCAATTTCTGCGGCGGCAAGGCTCAAGGTAATCCGTTCGTGGTAATGGAAGGCAACACGGTTTTCAAATTTGCGGTAAAAGTTCTGGAAGAAGTCGTTCATGAGGTTCTTGTCGAAAATAACCTGCAGGTATCTGATATCGACTGGTTGATCCCTCATCAGGCAAACATCCGCATTATTATTTCCACTGCAAAAAAATTAGGGCTGCCCATGGAAAAAGTGGTTGCCACCCTGGACGGACAGGGCAATACTTCCGCTGCGTCCATTCCGCTTGCGCTGGATATTGCGGTGCGCGATGGCCGGATCAGAGCAGGCCAGAATGTGTTGCTGGAGGGTGTGGGCGGCGGGTTTACCTGGGGTGCAGTATTGATCCGGTGGTGATAAATAAATGTCGTACTTG
>DASVYI010000118.1:0-6220 GCA_036392275.1 Nitrosospira sp.
CGAAACAGCTGATTACGGTCGTTGTGGCCGCTTTTGTTTTTCCGGTCCTGATTATCATGATGTTGGGGCATCTTGTCACCGGCAATACCACGGTTGATCGAGATAGTCCCGGATTTTCGGAGCAGGCTGTGGCGATACGCCTGAAGCCGGTGGGCACATTGGTATTCGCGAGCGATGCTCCTCAACCCGAGGTGAGTTCCACGGCTGGCGCCGCTGTGGCGGCGAGCATGCCGGCCGCTCCGGCGGCAGCCGCCTCTGGCGAGGGCGATAAAATAAAGACGATCTATACTACCAGTTGCGCTGCATGCCACGGCACCGGAGCGGCCGGGGCGCCCAAACTCGGGGACAAGGCTGCATGGGCTGCCCGCATCAAAGCGGGTAACGAAGCGCTCTATAACAGTGCGATCAAAGGCAAGAATGCCATGCCTGCAAAAGGCGGAAATGCCAGCCTCTCGGATGCCGATGTCAAATCGGTGGTGGATTATATGGTCAGCGAGGCAAAGTGACATCGATAGATTGCATGGAATAAAACGGTTCGACGGTAAACGGAACGTGCTGGCCCGCCCGGGATCAATGGTTTCAAAAAAGTATGGCCGTTTTCGCAATCGGTGACGTACAGGGTTGTTATAGTGAGTTCAGGCAACTCCTTGAGCAAACCGGCTTCGATCCGACAAGGGACAGTTTGTGGCTGGTGGGCGACGTTGTCAACCGCGGTCCCGATTCACTATCGACGTTACGTTTCGTCAAGGGACTGGGTGATGCTGCCCTGATGGTGCTGGGCAACCATGATCTGCATCTGCTCATGGTCGACGCAGGCTGCGCCCGGCTGCATAGGAATGACACGCTGGACGCCATACTCGCCGCCCCTGACCGGCGGGAATTGCTCGATTGGCTGCGGCATCAACGCATGATGCACGTGGAAGGAAATTACGTCATGGTGCACGCCGGCTTACTGCCATCCTGGTCGGTGGCGCAAGCCTCGACACTGGCAGGGATCGTCGAAGACGCGCTGCGTGGCGACGATTTCAATAAACTATGCCTGCACATGTACGGCAACCAGCCCGACCATTGGGACGAATGCCTTGAGGAATATGAGCGCTTGCGCGTGATTATCAACGCGATGACACGCATGCGCGTGTGCACACCCGGCGGTAAAATGGATTTCACCCATAAAGGCTTGGTGAAGGACACTCCGGCCGGTTATCTGCCCTGGTTCGAGATACCCAACCGCGTCAGCCGGGACGCCACGATTATTTGCGGACATTGGTCGGCACTGGGTTTGCGGATTCAAGATAATCTGATAGCCCTGGACACGGGCTGCTTATGGGGCGGGGCCCTCACTGCCGTTCGTTTGGAGGACCGGAAGATTTTCCAGGTTCCTTGTGCGGCAAAGGAAGGGATAAAGCGCTGGCAATAGCATGTTCAGCGCCGCGCGCCAGTTCTCGCCGATTTTTTCCACCACTGCTGATGGGCTCGGCAAAGATCAGTTCCACATCGATCCACGGTTGTTTCAATATCTGCTTGACCGATTCCAGTAGCGAGATGCCGGCATACGGCGCCGCCTCGCTGAGCTCTCCCGCCGCGTCCGTATAACGAATCGCAACCGGATATAGCGTGGCCGAAACCGTTACCGCGGGTTGTAATAACGAAGCATGAAAATGGCGAAGCATGGTGCCATCGCTGGTCGTGCCTTCCGGAAACACCGCAACCCGGTTTCCAGCCGTCAATGCATCGGCAATATGTTCATTGATGCGCGCCGTGTCGCCGCGCTTCGAGCGCTCGATAAACAATGTTCCTGCGTTCCTACTAAACCAGCCCAAAACCGGCCAGCCGCGAATTTCGGACTTGGCGACGAAACGTGCGGGGCACACGGCTATCAGGGAGTAGACATCCAGCCACGAGACATGGTTGGCGGCGAGCATTGTCCGCTGTGTCCCGGATGGGGGCACGGGGCCGCGGCAGTGCAATCGGACACCTAAAACCGCCAGAAGCCCCAACGACCAGTTTTGCGCCATCCGCTCCTGCGCTGGCTGATTCAAATGCGGATAAACTGCCGATTGAGCCAGCCCCGAGATGACATGCAGCAGCAGACGGATGGAACGGACAATTTGTATCAGCCGGTTAGTGGTCGCGTATTTCATGCCACTATTATCCATCAAAATGGCATTGGTCTCGGGGCGAGCGAGGTTCCTACGGAATGCGGCTGCCGAAATTTTCGAAATACCGCCGGTCGATTTCGTCGCGGGTATAAGTGTGATTCTGCCCGCCACGGTGGGCGATTTTCAGTGATCCCATCAGCGAGCCAAGCTGACCGGTACTCAGCCAATCCATGCCATTGGCGATCCCATAAAGCAGTCCGGCGCGATACGCATCACCACAACCGGTCGGATCGGTCAGCCTGTCGGCCTTGACACACGGAATATCGATCCGCTGACCATCGGTGTGGATGACCGACCCTTCTGCACCCTTCGTGACGATCAACGCCTTTACGCGTTCAGCCAGCGCTTCCGGAGTGAGCCCGGTGCGTTCGCACAGCAATTGTCCTTCGTAGTCGTTGACGGCGACATAATCCGCCTTATCGATAAAATCCAGCAGTTCCTCACCGTTGAACATCGGCAAGCCCTGGCCGGGATCGAAGATGAAGGGGATGCCGGCTTCATGGAACTCGCGCGCATGCTGCACCATCCCTTCGCGCCCGTCCGGAGCAATGATGCCAAGGCTGACATTTTTAGTATCGGCCACGTGGTTTTCATGCGAATGGTTCATTGCGCCGGGATGGAAAGCAGTGATCTGATTATCCGCGAGATCAGTCGTGATGAACGCTTGCGCCGTAAAAGTATCCTGCACGTGACGCACATGAGCTTGCGTCAGATCGAGCCCGCTCAATCGGTTGGTATAGGGTTGACAGTCGTCGCCAACGGTCGCCATGATCAGCGGCTGACCCCCCAGCATCTGCAAATTGTAAGCAATATTGCCGGCGCACCCGCCAAATTCCCTGCGCATGTCCGGTACCAGAAATGCGACATTCAGAATATGGATTCTTTCCGGCAGGATATGATTCTTGAAATGATCGTTGAACACCATGATGGTGTCGTACGCGATGGAGCCGCAAATGAGCGTGTGCATGGTTCTAGTATTCCGTCGAATCAGTCTGGTTCATGTTTCCAGGCAAGATCCAGTTCACGCGCGGCTTTTACATCGTCAAGCCTGCGTACCGGCGTTGTATGCGGCGCGGCTTTCACCATTTCCGGCTGCGCGTGAGCTTCGTCCAGGATTTCCTTCATCGCCGTTACAAATGCATCGAGTGTTTCCTTGGATTCGGTTTCGGCAGGTTCGATCAGCAAACATTCGGGTACCAGGAGAGGAAAATAGGTGGTCGGAGCATGATAGCCCTTATCAAGCAGGCGCTTGGCTACATTCATGGCAGTGACGCCCGTTTTTTCCTTCAAATCTTTTAGCGTGATGATAAATTCGTGGCTCGCGCGGCGCGTCGGATAAGCGATTTCAAACCCCGCTCTGCCGAGTTCCGCCATCAAATAGTTGGCATTGAGCGCGGCAAACTCCGCTACACGATGCATGCCTTCCGATCCCAGCAGGCGAACATAGACGTAGGCGCGAAGCAATACCCCCGCATTCCCCATGTGCGCCGAAAGTCTGCCGATGGATTGCGGTATGTCCTTTTCCGTCAGCCAGTGATATACCCCATTTTTCAGGGCCACCACCGGTACGGGCATGAATGGCAGTAGACGCGGAGCCACCCCTACCGGCGCCGAACCCGGACCCCCGCCGCCGTGCGGTGTCGAGAAAGTCTTGTGCAGATTGATGTGGATGACGTCGAACCCCATATCGCCGGGCTTCACTTTGCCCAATATGGCGTTCAGGTTTGCGCCGTCGTAATACAGCAATCCGCCCGCCTGATGAACAATCCTGCTCATTTCGGCTACATTCTTTTCAAACACGCCAAGCGTTGAGGGATTGGTCAGCATCAACCCCGCCGTTTGCGGGCCAACCGCTGCCTTCAGCGCTTCCATATCCACGTCGCCTTCCTTGTCGGTGGCTATTTCCACGACTTTGTAACCACACATGACCGCCGTGGCCGGGTTGGTTCCGTGAGCGGCATCGGGAACGATGATTTCGGTGCGGGCGGTATCGCCACGGGAGTCATGGTAAGCGCGTATCATCGATATTCCGACCAGTTCACCCTGTGCCCCTGCCATTGGCGTAAGACTGACTCCCGCCATTCCGGTTACATCTTTCAGGATCTCCTGTAGTTCGTACAGGCACGCAAGAAACCCCTGGCCGGTGCTTTCCGGCGCCCGGGGATGGCGCGCCAGGAATTGAGGCAGCATGGCCAGCGAATTGCATGCCCGCGGGTTGTACTTCATGGTGCACGAACCCAGCGGATAGAATTGCGTATCTATCGAAAAATTTTTCTGCGATAGTTGTGTGTAATGGCGCACCGCATCCATTTCGGACACTTCCGGCAAAAGCGGCAGTTTCTTGCGCATCAGGTTCTGCGGAATATCGCGTATTTCCGCGGGCACCGCCGGTAATTGGGAGTGATTGCGCCGTCCGGGGCGGGAGTGTTCAAATATCAACATATAAATCCGAGTCTCAGCCAGTATTTATTGAGGGGTTACGGCAGTTACTGCAACTTGATTGGTGAATTTCCTGTACGAGCCATGCGCACTGGCATTGGCGGAGCGTCGATGATACGCATATGTGTCACATACGTATGCTATCGAGCAGCCATCACGCAGCCATCGAGCCATTGCGCGCAGGACTCAAACATTGCTCCAGGCTTTTTCTAGGCCGATTCCAGAGCAGACAGGGCCGCGTCGTAGTTGGGCTCGTCCTTGATTTCTGGCACCAGCTCGGCGTGAACCACTTTATCGTTTTCATCCAGTACCACGACGGCGCGAGCAGTAATGCCGGCCAGCGGGCTATCGGTGATGGCGACGCCATAGTTTTTCATGAATTCCGATCCGCGCATGGTCGAAAGCGGCACCACTTTATCCAGACCTTCCATATCGCAAAAGCGGCTCATTGCAAATGGCAGATCCGCCGCGATGATCAATACCGCGGTATTGTCCATGTTGCTGGCTTTCTCATTGAATTTCCGGGTAGAGATGGCGCAGACCGGTGTGTCCAGGCTGGGGACGATGTTGAGAACCTTTTTCTTGCCTGCGAAGTCGGCCAGCGTCACATCTTTCAAGTCCCTGTCTACCAGGGAAAACTTCGGCGCCTGATCCCCTACCTTGGGGAAAAATCCTTCAACTTTGATGGGATTGCCTGCAAGAGTAACCATGCGTTTTCTCCTTGACTTGAGGGTTGACAGTAGTGAGAGTAAAAATAAGCGGAAATATCATGAATGCCCGAGCGTCTGGCCCAGATGTTCGGAATAAGCTGCGAGATCCGCCGGGGTCTTGGTTTCGGTGGCGCATATCAACACGGCACTGCCAAGCTCGGGATAAAATTCCTTAAGGCTTAGCCCGCCGAGAATCCGCCGGGCCTTGAGCGCTTCCAGCACATCGTCGGCCGGCGCCGGAAGTGAAATCGCTGCTTCGTGGAACAGCGGTCCATCAAAAATCCTTCTTACCCCTTTCAAGCTCTCGAGCTTTTCCAACAGAGCCAGTGTATTTGCATGCGATTGCGCGGCGGTCCGCCGCAGGCCTTCCGGTCCGGTTAGCGCCATGTAAATGGTCGCGGCGGTGACCATCAACCCTTGATTGGTGCAGATATTGGAGGTGGCCTTGGATCGCCGGATATGCTGTTCGCGCGCCTGGAGCGTAAGGACGAAGCCGGGTTTTCCATCCTGATCCGTCGTACGGCCGATGATGCGGCCGGGCATCTGGCGCACCAGAGCCTGTTTGCAGGCCATAAAGCCGAAATAGGGTCCGCCGCTCGAAAGCGGGATTCCCAATGGTTGACCCTCACCCACGGCCACGTCCGCGCCTTTTTCTCCCCATTCCCCGGGTGGGGTGAGAAGTGCCAGCGCCATGGGATTGACCACGCCGATCGCGAGCCCATTTTTGCCGTGCGCCCAATTCGTGAGGCTGTCGACGTCTTCCAGTATCCCGAAAAAGTTGGGTTGTGGAATGACTAGCGCAGCGAATTCGTCGTTGCCGAATCCATCCAGGCTTTCCATCAAGGTCCGGCCGGACTTTGGACAATACGGCAGTTCAACCACCTCGATGCCCTGATTCCGGACAATGGCCTG
>DASVYI010000119.1:0-1921 GCA_036392275.1 Nitrosospira sp.
TGCCCTGCCATGGCAGCGGCCACCACATTCTGGCGCAGCATCAGATGCTTGACGTTGGCAGCAGGAATCAATACACCCTGTTCGCCGGTTAATCCTCGCGCCGCGCAGATATCAAAGAATCCCTCGATTTTTTCGTTGACCGCACCGATCGCCTGCGTCTGGCCAAGCTGATTCACCGAGCCGGTCACTGCGAGTGACTGCTTGATCGGTGCGTTCGCCAGGTTGGAAAGAAGCGCGCATAGTTCGGCCATGGAAGCGCTATCGCCTTCCACCATGCCGTAGGATTGCTCGAACACCAGGCTGGCTGAAAGCGCCAGTGGCTGGTTTCTCGCAAAACGCGCGGCGAGGAATGCCGAGAGAATCAGCACGCTCTTGGAGTGGATCGCGCCGGAGAGCTTCACCTCCCGTTCGATATTGATCAGCCGCCCGTCGCCAAACCGGGTGGTCGCGGTGATGCGGGTCGGCTGCGCAAAGGCGAAATCGGCCAGCTCGATCACGGAGAGACCATTGACCTGTCCGACCACTGCGCCTTGGGTATCGATCATCAGGTTACCGCGCAGGATCGCTTCGTACAGCCGGTCTCTTACACGATCCTGCCGGCGGATATGAGCATCGATTGCCTGCTGCACATCATCGGCAGCCACTGCCTCGTGGCCCGATTCATGCGCCCAGTAGTCGGCCTCGCGCAGCAGGTCGGCCACGCCGCGCATATGTGTCGAGAGTCTTTCGGAATCACCGGCCATGCGCATGCTGTATTCGATGATTCTTGCCACGGCATTCCGGTCAAACGGCCGCAACGCTTCCTTGCGAGCCAGCGTGGCTATCAGACGGGCATACATCAGCAGGGTGTCCGGCGTGCGCTCGATGCGTTCCTCGAAGTCGGCCGCAACCTTGAACAGCTCGGAGAAATCCGGGTCGTGTTCCTGTAACAGGTAATAGAGAATCCGGTCGCCGAACAGGATTATTTTGACATCCAGGGGGATAGGCTCCGGCTCCAGCGATACAGTGCTGATCAGGCTGTACATCTGCCCCGGGGATTCGATGCAAATCTCCCGCGATTGCAGCGCCCGCTTCAAACTTTCCCAGGCGAATGGCCGCAGCAGCACCTTGCGGACATCCAGCAGCAGATAGCCGCCGTTCGCGCGGTGAAGCGCACCGGGTTTTATCAGTGTGAAATCCGTGACCAGGGCGCCGAGCTGGGCGACATGTTCGACACGTCCGACAAGGTTGCTGTAGGTCGGGTTTTCCTCGCTGACGATGGGTGCTCCGGCCTTCCGGCCATTCGAGACCAGCGTATTCACCACGTAATTGTGAAAGGCGGGGTGAGCGATGAGCGTCATGCCGGCGATGTTCACGGACTCCTCTTTCTTGCGGAAGTCGTCCACATGCTCGACCATATCCTCCTGCACATCGTTGAGATAGTTCAATACCTGCGGCAGTCCCGCATAGCTCGTGCGTAATTCGTCGATCATGTGCCCGATCGCCGAGAGCGCGATTTCCCGGTTGAATTGCTTGATGCGTTCGCTGCGCTCTCTCCGCCATTGCGGCATGTGGTTCAGGATCTTTTCCAGGCGCTTCTGCAATCCAGCAATGGCGTTGTCTATCCGCTCCTTCTCCTCTTTCGACAGTTTTTCGTATTCCTCCGGCGGAATGACCTCATCGTTGCGCTGCGGCGCGAAAGCAAATCCCTCCGCGGTTCGCAGCAGGGCGATATCCTGCTTTTCAGCGTCACTGCTCAATTCCTTGAGTATCTGCTCCTGTTGTTTCTGAAACTCCTCCTGAATGGCTCCAACCTTTGTACGGTATTCATCGCTCTCGAATAGCGCGGGGATCGCGCTGCGCAGATAATCAACCAGTTCCTCCATATCCTTGCGCAATTCCGCCCCCTTGCCGGGAGGCAGCCGGAGCGCCCGGGGTTTGT
>DASVYI010000120.1:0-1701 GCA_036392275.1 Nitrosospira sp.
CCCCGATATTGTCACCCATGCCGCGGTGCGCATCGCCACCATCGGTTACGCGCTGCCTGGCGCTGTTCTGGCGGTGGGAATTTTCGTCCCCCTGGCATGGCTGGACAGCCAGCTGGGCGAAATGGCAATGCAATTGTTCAACATGGAAACGGGACAGCTGATCCAGGGCACGCTCGCCATCATGCTCATCGCCTACATGACGCGCTTTCTCGCGGTGAGCCACAGCCCGATAGATAACGCGATGCAACGTATCACCGGCAACATCGATGAAGCCGCCATGGGGTTCGGCTTGAGCGGATGGTTGATCCTGCGGCGCGTTCATTTACCCATGCTGAAACACGGCCTGTTTACGGCGGCCACACTGGTGTTCGTGGATGTGATGAAAGAGATGCCCATTACCCTGATGACCCGGCCTTTCGGGTGGGATACGCTAGCGGTGAGAATCTTTGAAATGACTTCGGAAGGGCAATGGGAGCAGGCTGCGCTGCCTGCGGTGGCGCTGGTGCTGGCAGGATTGCTCCCCATTCTGTTCTTTATGCGGCAAGCCGAGACACAAGTTTGAACAAGGCCTGATGCCGCGTGAACACCCTGCTCGATATCAGAAATATCCGACATGCCTACGGCCGGCAAATCGTAGTGAACGATTTGTCGTTCACGCTGAAAAAAGGTGACATCGGCTGTCTGCTGGGCCCGAGCGGCTGCGGCAAAACGACCGTGTTACGCTGCATCGCCGGATTCGAACCCATCTCGGCCGGGGAAATTCTGCTCAAGGGGACGGTGGTAAGCAAGGCGGACTCATGCTGGCCACCCGAACGGCGGCATATTGGCATGGTATTCCAGGATTATGCCTTGTTCCCTCACCTGACTGTCGCCGCCAATATCGGTTTTGGCCTGCATCGCATGCAGAAAAACGAGCGCGAGGCCCGAGTTGCCGATATGCTGCAAACCGTTGGCCTCTCCGATGCAGCCAAAAAATACCCGCACGAACTTTCCGGAGGTCAGCAGCAACGCGTGGCGCTGGCGCGGGCACTGGCCCCACGGCCCGACCTGCTGCTATTGGACGAACCCTTTTCCAATCTGGATGTCAGCCTGCGCGAGCGCCTGAGTCTGGAGGTGCGCGATATTCTGAAGAGCCAGAACGCCACCGCGATTTTGGTCACACACGATCAGGACGAGGCCTTCGCGATCGCGGATGAAATAGGGGTCATGCATCATGGCGAAATACAGCAATGGGACACGGCTTACAACCTCTATCACAGACCCGCCAACCGGTTCGTTGCGAACTTCATCGGCCAGGGCGTGTTTCTACCCGGCAAGATGCTCGACTCGCACCATGTAGAAATAGAGCTGGGAATCCTCACGGGAACCATACCGCATGAATGTACCTCGGGATATTGTCTTTTATGCCGCCCGGGATCTCTCGTCGACGTACTGATACGGCCGGATGATATCGTGCACGACGACGCCAGTCCCGCGCAGGCCACAGTGCTGCACAAAGCGTTCCGGGGCGCCGATATCCTGTACACGCTGCGTCTGCCCGGAGGCGCGACCGCCCTCTCGCTCGTGCCCAGCCACCATAATCATGCAATAGGCGAGAAAATCGGCATCAGGCTCGAGGTCGATCATGTGGTCGCGTTCAGCCAACCAGGGTGAGTCTCCGTTCAGCCGCCGGGCACGCAAGCGGTACCACGAACCTGTCCC
>DASVYI010000121.1:0-5113 GCA_036392275.1 Nitrosospira sp.
TAAAGACTGGCATGGAATAATCCAGGGCGAGCGCGCGCTCGGCAAATGCCGCGAGCACATCCAGTTCGGCGGCACTTCGGGCGATCCGCTGCAAATGGCCGATATACGCGGAAAGCATATCGAGCAGAGCATCGTATAAAAACTTTTCGCGTTCCAGCGCGCGCTCCTGCGCGGACAGCGCCTTGTCTTCGAAAGCCTTGAGTTCCGGCGTGATGTAGCGTTCGGCATTCTTCAGCGTCTGCCTCCGGCGGTAGTCATCTGGAATCTTCTCGGTATGGGCATGCGTCACTTCAATGTAAAAACCGTGCACGCGGTTATACTCCACCTTGAGATTCGCGATGCCCGTGCGTGCTTTTTCCCGGGTTTCCAATTGCAGCAGAAATTCGCCACAGTTGTTTTGTATGGCGCGCAATTCATCCAGCCCGGCGTCGTAGCCATCGGCAATGACGCCGCCTTCCCGCAGCACGAGCGCGGGCTCGTCGCGCAATGCCTGGTCAAGGAGCGCTGCAAGCGTGGTATCCGGCGTCATCGATTGCGCCAGCACGGCGATGTGTCCGCCGGCCTGTCCGGGAATCGCATCGGCGGCGGCGACCGCCGCAACGACACCGGGCAACCGTTTGAAGCTGTCACGCAGCCCCGACAAGTCTCGCGGCCGTGCAGATTTCAGGGCGATGCGCGCAGCGATGCGCTCGATGTCGGCCATGCGCTTGAGGCCCTCGCGCACCGCGAGATACGGTCCCAATCCAGCCTCGCCAATCAAAAACGACACGCCATCGAGCCGCTTCCGGATCACCGCGCGGTCGCGCAAGGGGTGATGCAGCCATTGCCGCAATAGGCGGCTGCCCATATTGGTCGAACACGTATCCAGCAGCGACAGCAATGTGGGAGATGTGCCCCCGAGAATGGTCTCGGAAATTTCCAGGTTGCGGCGGGTGGCGGCATCCATGCGCAGGTAAGCGCCGTCGCGCTCCACCCGCAGCGTATCGATATGGGCGATACCCGTGCTCCGGGTGCCCGTGCCCTGGTTACCCTGGGTGAGGCGCGCATAGTCCAGCAGGGCGCTTGCCGCGCCCAGGGACGGGTGCAGGCCGTCGCAGCCGAAACCGGAAAGATCATGCGTGCCAAAGTGGCGGGAAAGGTTGCGCACAGCCGCCTCCACATCGAATTGCCACGCAGGGAGGCGCTTGAAGCCTGTTTGTTTGTGGGTGTTGATGGCGTCGAGTGCCGTCAGCTCCAGTGACTCGGGCAAAAGAACCTCTGCCGGCTTCAGGCGTTCGAGCTCGCTTACCAGGTTATCGAGCGCAGTCTCGGTGACGCAGAATTGCCCCGCCGCCAGATTGAGCCACGCCAGTCCCAGCGTTGCTTCGTCCACGCACAAGGCAAGCAGCAGGCTTTCGCGCTTTTCTTCCAGCAGGGCCGCATCGGTCAGCGTCCCCGGTGTAATGATCCGCGTGACCTGGCGCTCCACCGGTCCCTTGGAGGTGGCAGGGTCGCCAACCTGCTCGCAGATCACCACCGACTCCCCTAACCTGATGAGTTTTGCCAGATACTGCTCGGCCGAGTGATACGGCACACCCGCCATCCTGATCGGCTCGCCAGCCGACGTCCCGCGCCGGGTCAGCGTGATGTCGAGCAGCCGCGCCGCCTTTTCCGCATCGTCAAAGAACAGCTCATAGAAATCCCCCATGCGGTAAAACATCAGCATGTCCGGATGCTGCGCCTTGATGCGCAGGTATTGTTGCATCATGGGAGTGTGTTTTTCGTATTGCACCGTTATGCTCATTTTTTAACAGAAGATCAATGGTGGCAAAAACTGATAATCGTTTTGCGTTGATTCGCGAAGGGACGCCTGGGTACGCTGCAATCATCGCCAAACGAGGCAGCGCTTTAAGGACATACCGTATTTCTACTAGAGGGAAAACGCGGGACGCTTATCTTGAAAGCAAAGGTGTCGAGGGTTATTGGCTCGACCCAACTATTGCCGCGAAACTTGGGGTGCCTCCAAAGGGAACCGTATAGTCCTCTCAATTTAAATTGATCTTACGGATGCAGTGTCCTGCTTCCTCCAGAATTCCGGAATATCCGTGCGATAGCGGCGCATGATCAGGTTCGCCACCAGTCCGCTCCAGCCGGTCTGGTGGGCAGCCCCCAGACCCTGGCCGGTTTCGCCGTGGAAATACTCATGGAACAGCAGCAGGTCGCGCCAGTGCGGATCGGTCTGATGCGGGCTATCCGGAGGAAAGGCCGGGATCACGTCGGATTCGTCGCGGCGGAAAATGTCGGCGAGCCGTTCCGCCAGCAGATTGGCGGCATACTTGAGATTGATTTCGTACTCGTTGAGGCAGGGCGCGGGGAAAGTGAAGGCGTCGCCCAGGTAGCGGTACATTCTTTCGATCGCCTGTACCAGCAGGTAATTGGTCGGCAGCCATACGGGTCCGCGCCAGTTGGAGTTGCCCCCGAACAACGGGGTGCGGGATTCTCCCGGCGCGTACTGAATGATGGCGTTACCGATACCGGGGATGTTCCCCAGGTCCTGGTGCGTGGCATGGCGCTTGGAGACGCTGCGCACCCCGTGCGGGGAGAGAAATTCCTGCTCGTTGAAAATACGCGGAAGAATTTTTACCAGCATGGAGGCATTGACCAGCGATAATAAATGTTCGCCGCGCTCATTGGTATCCACCGGGCAGGCGCAGACGTCGCTGCCGTCGAACATGCCTCCCTTATGTTTCCACAATAGAGCATTGAAGCGCGTGCGGCCCGCAAGGAGTCGCGTATCCACCACTTCGCAGGCAAACAGCGGAATGATGCCAACCCAGGAAAAAACGTCGATACGCTGCGCCTTGCCGTCGGGATCGACGACCAGGTCCTTGAAGAAACCATCCACATCATCCCAGAGCGACACGCACGCGCCGGTGCGCCCGGCAATCGTATTGGCGATCGCCAGGAACTGCTTGTAGCACTGGATGGCGATGTCTTCGTAGGACGGATCTTCAGTGGCGATTTCCAGCGCGATCACCGTCAGCTCCAGTGAAAACATGGCCATCCAGCCGGTGGCGTCGGCCTGCTTTAGCGTATAACCGGGCGACAGGGGCTGGGAGCGATCGTATACCGAGATATTGTCCAGCCCGAGAAACCCGCCTTCGAACACATTCATGCCGGTCGCATCCTTGCGGTTGACCCACCAGGCGTAATTCAGCAACAGCTTGTGCAGCACGCGTTTGAGAAAAGCGGTATCACCCTTGCCGCGCTGCACGCGCTCGGCACGGAATACCTTGAGGGCGCCCATGGCGTGCAACGGCGGATTCGCATCGCTAAAGGCCCATTCGTAGGCGGGAATCTGGCCGTTGGGGTGCAGATAGTTTTCATGCAGCAGCAGCTCCATCTGATCCTTGGCGAAATCCACGTCGGTGAGCGACAGGACGGCGCAGTGGAAAGGCAGGTCCCAGGCCGCAAACCACGGGTATTCCCAGGCATCCGGCATGGACATGACGTCGCTCGCCTTGAGATGACGCCAGTTGCGATTGCGCCCGTTTTTCCGGGACGGCGGCGGAGGGACGATATCGCCATCCAGCCAGGTCGACACGTCATAATGGAAGAATTGCTTGTTCCATACCATGCCCGCCAGCGCCTGACGCAGGATACGATGATCCTGAGCGGCGGCTTCGGGCAGCAGCGTCCTGAAAAAGGTATCGGCTTCCATGCGGCGCTGGACAAAAATCTGTTCATGAGAGATGAACGGCTGATGCCGGGGCCGGGCGGACAGGACCATATCGATCGTGCCGGCTTGACCCGGCGCAACCGTGAGTTTGTGAACCGCGCCAAACTTGGTTCCCCGCTGCGCCGGATTGACAGCCGCATGTTCGCCATCGATCAGGTAGCGATGAAACGCATCCTTGACATAGGAACTGGCATTGGGCGCCCCCCACAATCGTAAATTGTTGGTGTCATTTTCGGTATAGAGCAGGTCCGCCTGCTGTTGCCCATAGAGATGGTAGGTTCCCAGCATCGGGTGTTCGGCCGCGACCGCCCAGGCGGCGCCGTCCGGACCACCGGGCACACTGGGCATGCCGGGCACACCGGGTACGCCGGGTACATCGGGGACGGGTACGGCATACAGCGACGGTTTCTCATTTTTTTTTCTCGTCCATGACCAGGTGTTGCGGAACCACAGCTGGGGCAGCAGCCATAATGTGGCTTCTGCGGGCCCCCGGTTGCTGGCGGTGATGCGGATATGCAATTCCTCGGGCGATGCCTTGGCGTAGAACACCTCCACATCCCAATAGCGTCCGCCGGCGAAAGCGCCGCTATCGATCAGGCCGAACGGGGGGGCCGTGCGTGACCGGCGCGCGTTTTCTTCGATGAGCCGTGCGTAGGGAAAAGCGGATTGTGGATATTTGTAAAGATAATGAAGCCACGCATGGGAAGGAGTGGCGTCAAGATAGAAGTAGCATTCCTTTACATCCTCGCCGCGGTTGCCCTGGTTGCCGGAGAGGCCGAATGCGCGCTCCTTGAGAATGGCATCCTTTCCATTCCACAGCGCCAGCCCGAAGCAGAGTTGCTGCGTTTCATCGGAGATGCCGCCCAGTCCATCCTCGTTCCAGCGGTAGGCGCGGGAACGGGATTGATCGTGATCGAAGTATTCCCAGGCTGTGCCTTCCGCGCTATAGTCCTCGCGGACCGTGCCCCAGGCACGCTCGGCCAGATAGGGTCCCCATAAACGCCAGTTTTCAACATGATGCCTCTGGTTTTCCAGCCGGCGCCGTTCCGCATCGGGTTGAATGGACATGAGGTTTAATCCTCCTCTTTTGGTTGGGCGGTCCGCCGGACGCGCTCCAGTTTGATCCACGCCTCCAGCAGGCAGGCAACGCTCCAGGCCTGTGAGGGGGCGCCCCGCGGCTCGTGAGGCGGTTCGCCGTCAAAAATTTCCGAAATCGTGCCCAGGCCCGCATCCAGCAGGTGATCGCGCATCGAAGCGAGCCGGGATTGCGCCAGCTCGGCATCGCCCGTCACCCGGTATTCCGCCATCGCGTAATGGGGCAGCAGCCAGCTCCAGACCGTTCCCTGATGATACGCGGTATCGCGTTCCCATACACCGCCTTCATAGCAGGGGTGG
>DASVYI010000122.1:0-2727 GCA_036392275.1 Nitrosospira sp.
CGTAGCCCTCCTGTGACCAATCGAGCGCGGCGTGCAAATTGTCCGTTTCTTCATTCAGCCAATTCAACCACTGCACTTGCTGCAGCCCGCGCAGCTCCGGCTCGGCGCGTTCGGCCAGCTGCACAAAATAGTCCAGATGTCGATCCCACGCGCAATCGGTGTCGCAGAAGTCCGACATCTTTTCACGCGCATACTGGCGGATCGTTTCCAAAAGCGAATAGCGCATGGCCGTCTCCTTATCTTCCGCCACGACCAGCGACTTATTCACTAATTTTTCCAGGTGCTCCATCGTACTGGGATCATCGGCTACCGATTCGAGCGCCTCTAATGTCCAACCACCCGTGAAAACGGAGGTAATTCGCAGCAAGCGCTTCTCTTCCCCCGATAGCATGTCGTAACTCCAGTCAATCAGTGCGCGCAGCGTTTGCTGGCGGGGTATCGCCGTTCGGCTCCCGCCAATCAGCAAGCGGAAGCGATCATCCAGCCGCGCAGCGATCTGTTCGGCGGAGAGGAATTTCGCTCGCGCCGCAGCCAGCTCAATGGCCAACGGGATACCATCTAAGCGCGTGCATATACGGGTCACCGCGGTAATATTGTTCTCATAGCAATGAAATTTTGGGTTGGCCGCACTGGCTCGTTCTGAAAAAAGCTGCACGGCCTCAGGTACTTGCAGGGATGGAACGGGATAGGCCATCTCGCCAGCAATACCTAATGCCTCACGGCTGCTGGCAATGATCTTAATCTGGGCGCAGTGGTGCAGCAGCTCATCTGCCAGGCGCGCGCAAGCATCGATAAGATGCTCGCAATTATCGAGGATCAACAGCGCAGTTTTATTTTTCAGGTAATTCACGACTATCGTTGATAACGATATCGCCGGGCTTTCTTGCAAGCCCAGCACCTGCGCGAGTGTGGGAAGAATCTGGGATGGGTCCGCCAACGGAGCCAATTCAATCATCCAGACGCCATGCGGAAAACTGTCCATCTGCTGCGCGCTAACCTCCTGCGCCAGGCGAGTTTTTCCAGTGCCCCCTGACCCGGTCAGCGTGATGAGCCGGGCGGCCATCAGCAAGCGAGTCAGTTCTGCGACTTCCTTTTCACGGCCCACAAAGCTGGTCATTTGCACTGGCAGATTGTTTGGCAGGTTCTCCAATGACCTGACTGGCGGAAATACGGATGGCAGGCCGGGATACGCCAGTTGATAGACATGCTCCGGCCGTGCCAGGTCGCGCAGGCGATGCTCGCCCAGGTCGTAAAGGGTGATCCCTGGCGGCATTTCCTCTTGCAAGATTTCAACCGTGGCATTGGATAAGAGAATTTGACCCCCGCTGCCAATCGACATCAGCCGGGCGGCTCGGTTAACTGCACTGCCATAATAATCACCGGCCTGGACTTCGGCTTCGCAGGTATGCAGACCCATGCGAACACGTAAGGTATCTGGATGGATCATCTCCCAAGTTTCGGCCATGATCCCCAACTGCGCCGCCAGCGCCGCAGCGACGCCATTGGCGGCTGTTTTAAAAACTGCGTGAATGCCATCCCCGGTGGTTTTTACGATATACCCTCCATTGGATTCCACCGCGAAGCGCAAGATTTTATCATGTATGGCCAGCGCAGCCCTCATCCCATCAGGGTACTGCTCCCAAAGCTGAGAGCTGCTTTCGATATCGGTGAACAAAAAGGTTACTGTGCCTGTCGGGAGTGCGCCCATTTTAAGAACCCCAGGGTTTTAAATAAAAAAAGCAGTCCTGGCAAACGAAAGGCTGTGCAAACATACTAGTATTTTACGGCAAAGTTAACTAAAATGATTGATATTATATGGTTTGGGGAGGCACTTGAACCGCTGGATAGGCTTTTTGAAAATCAGGCCAGGTGAGGAGCGCGTCTCGGCGCTGCTGGTAGGACTGATGCTGGTCACCGCCGCAGGTGGCGCGGTGGGCGGGAGCGCAACCGAGGCGCTTTTCTTTGCCCGCTTTGGCGTGAGCCTACTTCCGCTGATGTACATTCTGCTGGGCTTGTTCGCCCTTGGCGCGTCCCTGGCGATCACGGGATTGATGGGCCGTATCGATGTTGCGCGCCTTTACACAATGCTACCCTTACTGCTTGGCTTTTTCCTGGCCGGTGAGCGCCTGATCATCCTGATTAATGCTCCATGGATCTTCGCGGCAATATGGATCATGATGAACATCATCAACAGCCTGCTCGGGCTTCTAACCTGGGGTCTGGCCGGTACTTCCTGCGATACCCGCCAGGCCAAGCGCCTTTTTCCATTGTTCAGTGCAGGCGCCATCCTGGGAACGGTCATCGGCGGGCTGGTTACACCGCTCCTTGCGGCCTGGCTGCATGCAGAAAACCTGATCTTGATATGGGCCGGAACCTTATTCGTCACCTTCGCGCTGGGCCGCGCGCTGGCGAGATCTTCGGTTTATGTCCAGCCTGTCTCGCACTTGCCTCAGCCTGGCATCGTTGAGGAAATGCAGCGGGGCTTCCAATTCGTGCGCGGCTCGCCCATTCTCCAGTGGATATCCTATAGCGCCATCCTTTTTTCGGTGTGCTTTTACGCGCTGGCGCTCCCGTTTTCGCGCGGGGCAGCGGCCCAGTACCCCAACGCGGACGCGTTGGCCGGGTTTCTTGGCTTGTTCCAGAGCCTGTATACCGGCGCGGCGTTGTTGGCATCACTGTTCCTCGCCAACCGTCTGTTTTCCCGCTTTGGCATCTTACCCATGCTGC
>DASVYI010000123.1:0-17379 GCA_036392275.1 Nitrosospira sp.
AAATTGAATATGGATTTGCCCCGCAGAATGGGGACTTTTTTGACATCACGCTCGGTAACCCCGACAAAAGACTCGGCGGTATCGAGTATATTCAGCAAGATGGAGGCGGGGAGCCCCTCGGTCGTGAGGAGGTGCTGCAGTTGCCCGCTTTTATTCAACTGCGGGTTATTATTCATTGTCCGGAAGGGTTTTTGTCATACAGGCGCAGGCTCAGCCTGCCGGTGGAGCTTTTTTCCAGCGCCAGCATTTTATCGGACGGCAGGGCCAGGGTCGCGCCAACGTATTGTGGTCCGACCGGAAGCTCCCTGCCGCCCCGGTCTATAAGTGCGGCGAGCCGGATACTGGCGGGCCGCCCATAGTCGAACAATTCATTGATGGCGGCACGGATGGTCCGTCCTGTATAGAGCACGTCATCGACTAAGATGATGTGGCTGCCTTCTACCTCGAACGGTATATCCGAAGGCCGGACCTGGGCATGGAGTCCGATCCGGTCAAAATCGTCCCGATAGAAAGAAATATCAAGAGTCCCGAAGGGCAGGGAAAGCTTTAAATCGCGGTGCAGGCGCTCGGCCAGCCACGCACCGCCAGTGTGAATCCCGACCAGTGCGGTATTCATCTCGACGTCCGGCAGTATCTTCCCCGTTAGATCATCCAGCAATTGTTCTGCATCAGGTAGTTGCATCGTTTCCATCGAAGTAAGATTGTAAAATCAGTTGCGCCGCCACCTGATCCAGTACCGGCTTCTGCTTTCTCCCCTTGATACTCGCTTCCCGCAATGCTGTGCTCGCATCAATGGAGGTATGACGTTCGTCCACCAGTATGGTTTTGATGCCAAAACGGACTTCGAGGCGCCTCGCGAAACGTCTGCTCTGCCGGGTCCGTTCGTGTTCGGTACCATCCGCATGCGTGGGGAGGCCAACTACCAGCAGGACTGGCTGCCATTCACGGACCAGCGGGGAAATACTTTCGAGCTGTTTCGCCGTGTTCGCATTGTTTACCGTGGCGAGAGGATGCGCCAAACCCAGACTCAGGTCTCCTACCGCCACCCCGATTCGTTTCAGGCCAAAATCGAATGCCAGTACCGTTCCGGCAGCTTTGCGGGCCGCATGGTTGAAACCGGCAGCTGTCTGATCGTGCATGATTGAAGAAGCATTCCGGTGCGCCATGGACGCCGGGGCGGAGGCGGTATTAAGGGACTCCCGCGAATTCCTACGAATGACCTGCTTCATCCGACAGGCATGAGAAATCAATTCCAAGCAAATGCATTGCCGCAGTCAGCCGTTCCTCGGATGGTAGCTCAAAGATAATATTGGGCGATGCCGGGACTGTGAGCCAGGCATTTTGTAATAGCTCATGCTCTATCTGACCCGGTGCCCATCCCGAATAGCCCAATGCGACCAGTAATTGTTGCGGACTCTCTCCATTCGCGATGGCCTGCAAAATATCCAGCGAGGTGGTGAGCCCCATGCCCTGGTTCACGACCATGGTTGACTGCCACCCCCCTACCGGCTGGTGCAGCACAAAGCCACGATCCAGCTGTATCGGTCCGCCAAACATGACTGGAACCTGTCCCAGCGTCTGATCATCGGAAGAAATACCGAGCTGATCGAATAATTCTCTCAGCGTGAGATCTATGGGCCGGTTGACCACAAGCCCTAGCGCTCCTTGCTCGCTATGCTCGCAAATATAGGTCAGGGTCTTGGAAAAGAACGGATCCGTCATGGCTGGCATGGCAATCAGGAAATGATCTGTCAAGTCAACGTTTTGCATGGATGGGCTTGACCATGGGGCTATGAATGGGTTGCCTGAAAATAAAACTTGGAGGAATTAACCTCGTCAGGCGGCCGATACCATCCTGCTTTATCGTGATCATCAGTCAGACTTCAATCAGTTCCTTCGAATCCTTTTGTTATTATTGTAGACTGAATCGATCTCACAGTGTGTTTTCGATGGGAATAGCATGAATGGTTGAACGCTCTCCATCTCCCCTTCCCGTCAATACGATGTCATTAAACTGGGGCGCGGCGATTGCCGCCGGTGTCGTTGCGGGGATAATTGCGACCGTCGCACAGATCGCTCTGTGGTGGGTATTTCTGGAAAATGCCTTGCCGTGGTATTTATATCGCGATGCGCGTCTGACCGCCGCAATGCTCATGGGGCGTGAGGTTCTACCCCCACCATCCACCTTCGACTGGAAGGTGATGGCAATCGCCACGCTTATTCACTTCGTGCTTTCCATTACGTACGGCCTGATTCTGGCCCGCCTGATTTCGCGGCTGGGAGTAAAGGTTTCCCTGGCCGCGGGCGTTTTCTATGGACTGGGTATATACGTGGTGAATATGTACGGCATCACGCTCATATTTCCCTGGTTCTCGGCGGTTCGTGACTGGATCACGGTCGTCACGCATGTCGTGTTTGGGCTCTCACTGGCCGGAATATATAAGGCATTATCCCGCCACGGCCCCCAAAGGTTTTAACGGCAATCCGCCATATCCGGAAGCACCCCAAAAAAGGTGAAGGCCACCGAAATGGGGGGGCAGCAATAAGCGGCAGTAACAGCGTCAGACACCTACCGCTGTGTCGCAGGCTTGAAGAAGAGCAGGTTATTTCTTCTGATCTTTCTCCGCGTTTAATCCGGCTTTTTGGGTATGAGCTGCATGGCGTTCGGCGTGGGCCACTGCTTCCCTGAACAGTCCGTTCAATCGAATAGCGGGCACCGCTTTCCAGGCCGGACACAAACCCACCCAGACTCTATTTTGCGTAACGCAAAAGATTCGAGACAAGTGTATGAAACTTTTTTTTAGGATTTGGTTCCTGGTCGGGATTGCTATCCGCCGCTGCGCATTTTTCGTCAGTCACCTCGGTACGGCAAAAACGGCAATAATTATCCCAGTCTTTGTTGTATGCCTTGATGTCTTCCTGGGCAACGTCAGGTTTGAAGCCATCGATAGCCTCCTGCATGATCGTCAATCTCGCGCAAAGGTACGTGTCAATGTTCTTGGGCCAATTGACGGGTTGGGGATACAGTCCCGAAAGCGTGGAAAGAATGGCTGAGCGAAATTCATCCACAGCCTGGGCGTGGCGTTTACGACGAACCAGCTCATGTATTCCGACCATAACAATACCCGCCGCGAGCAAAACGAGAGGCCACATGGGTACCTTATTGAAATATTGCGCTATCTGGTCGGTATACTCGTTCATATATTCTTTCCATCGTGTTAATACGCTAGGCTGGCTTTGCCCATAGCAAGTCCACCGGCAGGTCCCATCGAATCGGCGCGGAGAGGCGGGCAGAGTTATCAAATGAAGATTATAAGCTCTGGCGGGCGGCGGTCAATTGCCCATGGCGACATCTCCCGGTGATATCTGTAATTCATCCGGTCTGCCGCATGTGCACGATTTGCAACTATTTGCAAATGGCAGGACGATGTTGAGGTAATACAGTCCCTGCTACGAGCCCGGGGACGCCCGTCGCGGAGCTAGTATCGTCGTTGCAGATCCATTTCACGCCATCTGTCGTGGCTAATACCAGGGTCCTGCCAGCGCCATCTTTCAAAAGTCCCGGGTTTACCCCGTTATTTTTGAATATTGCGGTCACCTGAAACCCGCCAGCCACCGTTGCAGGGGTCAGGCTGGCCACATACTTGCCAGTCTGCGTGCCCGCAAAGCTTTCAAACTCGGTCTTTGCGGGCCATCTCTTGTTTTCGGCATAAAATTGGGCAACAGGCGTTTTCACGTTATCCAGAAGACTGATTGCTTCAGTCACTTGTTCCCTCGCGAGGGAGTCCTGGTAGGCTTGATATGCGGGTGGAATGGCGATTGTCGCCAGAATTCCGATGATCGCGAATATCATCATCAATTCGATCAATGTCAGGCCCTTCTGATTCCGCTCCATTCCAATAAACCCCCGTCGGTAACAGCCAAAAATTATTATTTGATCAGCAGAATTGGCAATGTCGAAAGTTGCATCACCTTACTGGCCACGGAACCCAGAAATAAGTGCTTCACCACACCAAGTCCCCGGGGGCCAATGATGATCTGGTCGCAATTCATTTCCTGAGCGTATCGCAGAATCATGTCCGCCGGATCGCCCACGGTGATATGAATATGGCATTCGATACCCGCCTGGCTCAGCAATTCACGGGCCTGCTGCAGATCCTTCATGCCTTCCTCCCGGTGGTAAAGATCGATACTTTCCTTGTCTATGAACAGCGGCACATTCCCCCGTTCGGGAAGCTGCACATTCAACAGGTGAATCTCCGGGATTTCCTTATACCAGTCGAGCAGATTGATGAATCCGCTAACGGCCTTATTGGATGCGGAAGAGCCATCCACTGCCACCAGGAACTTTTTTTTCATGTTTTCGTTGTCGTCGAATCCGTCAGTTGAAAAATGGCAACCTATAGCGGTTTGTTTGTGTCATCCGCCAGATCGATGACGGGCCCTTTCTTCACCCCCGCCCGCGCAGCGTGCCACCTTCCCATCACAATAACCAACAGTGCACCACAGAAGGGTGCGATCCAGTGCAGGAAAGCCGCATGCGTATCTACCCATTCCCTGTTCAGCGCATCGGTCACGCACATGCCGCCTGCAATCCAGCCAAGCAGACCCGCCCCTATCATAATCGTAAGGGGAAAACGATCCATGAGTTTCATCACCAGTTTGCTTCCCCAGACAATGATGGGAACACTCACCACCAAGCCGAAAACAACCAGACCCATGCTATCCCGGGACGCGCCGGCGATAGCGACGACATTGTCCAGGCTCATCATGGCATCCGCAATGATGATGGTTTTTATTGCGCCAAGGAGCGTCGTGCTGGCATCGATCGGGTGTTCGCTACTGCTTTCCGGTTCAGGCTGAAGCAACTTGATACCGATCCACAACAGCAGCACCCCGGCCGTGATTTTCAGGAACGGGATCGCCAGCAGCGTGAGAGCAAAGAAAATCAGTGCAACCCGCAGTCCGATGGCGCCAATTACACCCCAAAAAATGCCACGGTTCCGCTGCTTCTCCGGCAGCCGCCGGCATGCAAGCGCAATGACGATTGCATTATCACCGCCTAGTACGATATCGATGGCGATGATCTGGAGCACTGCAATCCAGAATTCCGGGCTGGCGATATCCATATACTAGGCTTTGAGAATCGGCATAATTTGGCGAGAGACCAATCCCCATGCGATCATGGGAACGGACCACGAGGTCAGGGCGTTGATTATCTTGAATCCGCCTCGTAGCGAACTCCCGTAAAGGTGAAGATCAAGTGTCGCAGAATGTTCCTTTGTGGATCATGGCCGCAAACCGAAAAACGAGCGGGCAATTGCCGAATTATAACAGCGCTGCCGTGTTCTTTGCCTCAGCGCCGATAAACTGGAGAATTTCGGATCTGCGCGGCATCGTATCCTGGTAACCCAGCTCGATCAACGCGCGACAGAAGGGTTCTTCAAACAGGACATAGCTTAAAAGCGCGGAGCCGTCGCGTCTCATTGCTCCGATACTGCGATAAAAAAAACTTATCGTGCGGGGCAGGGTGTGGGCGTGCTGTTCCGCAATTTTATTGATCTCCACGCTAGGGGAAATTACCATCGACTCCACCGGACGTAAAGGCATGGCGCTATTTTTCAGGGCCTCATCCGGAATCAGGCGAAGGGTTTTGTTGATTCGCTGGAGGCGTTCCAGATCCACGTAGAGGCTGTCGAGAAAAATGCTGCCCATGACATGGCCGCCAATCTGGGCCAGTGTCGGGTAGTTATCCACTTTGACACGCTCAGGCGGTGTATCGGCGGTTTTCCGTACGCCTATGACCAGCACGCGTTCCGCGCCCAGATGCAGCGCGGGACTGATGGGCGCGAGCTGCCGCATGGAACCGTCACCGAAATATTCACGGTTGAGTCTGATAGCCGGAAAGAGAATCGGAATGGCCGAGGATGCCATGAGGTGCTGGATACCGATACGTGACGGTATGCCAATGCGGCGCTCGCGCTTCCATGGAACGATACTGTCAGCACCCTGGTAGAACGTAACCGATTGCCCCGACGTATAACCCCAGGCCGTGATACCAAGCGCATGCAGCGCCCCCGACTTGATACTTCTCTGGATACCCTGGAGAGGCAAATTCCGTTCCAGTGTTTGAGCGAGCGGCGAACTGTCCAGAAGGGAAATCACGCTACGCTTGCTCAGACTGCCAAACAGCAGCGAAGCCAGCCAACGCGCAGCGTTGCCGTATACCCCGACCGGATCGGAGCGATAGGCCTGGTTGACATGGGCATTCTCCCACACCGATGATAACCGCCGCACGCCTTGATGAAAATTTCTAGCCGAGAGTGCGAGGGTGGCCGCATTGAACGCCCCGGCTGAAGTGCCGCAGATCACGGGGAAGGGATTGCGTGACTTCTTCGGCAGCATGGCGGAGATGGCTTGTAATACCCCCACCTGATAGGCGGCGCGTGCGCCGCCGCCGGTCAATACCAGGCCGACCCTGGGTACGGGTTTATGAGGCTCGTTCATCAGCGGTCAAGTTCCGCCCCTTTTAGCCCTTTGTCCCTATCGGGATATCAGGGATACCTATCATATCTTCCGGTTTGACCCAGACTTCGAATTGCTCCGCTGTCACATATCCCGACGCGATCGCGGCTTCCCTTAGCGTCGTCCCGCCGTGGTGCGCCGCCTTGGCAATGGCCGCCGCCTTGTCGTATCCGATATGGGGCGCGAGTGCAGTGACCAGCATCAATGAGTTCTTCATCAATTCGTCGATGCGTTCGGTGTTCGCCGTTATGCCAACGGCGCAATGGTCATTGAAGCTCAGCATTCCGTCCGCAAGCAGGCGCAAGCTTTGCAGGAAATTGTGAATGATGAGGGGTCTCATGACATTGAGCTCGAAGTTGCCCATGGCGCCGCCCATGTTGATCGCCACGTCGTTCCCCATTACCTGGCAACACAGCATGATCATCGCTTCCGATTGGGTCGGGTTGACCTTCCCCGGCATGATCGAACTGCCGGGCTCGTTTTCCGGAATTTTCAGTTCGCCGATTCCACAGCGGGGTCCCGAAGCGAGCCAGCGAACATCGTTGGCAATTTTAATCAGTGACGCGGCCAGGGTCTTGAGTGCGCCATGCGCATGAACCAGCGCATCGCTCGCAGCAAGCGCTTCAAACTTGTTGAGCGCCGAGACAAATGGCAGGTCCGTCAATCTTGCCAATTCAGCCGCCGCGCGCACGGCAAATTCCGGATGTGTATTCAGACCCGTGCCGACAGCCGTGCCGCCGAGAGCCAGCTCGCACAGATGCACAAGCGATGCATCCACATGCTCCAGACCGTGATCCAGTTGTGCAACGTAGCCCGAGAATTCCTGTCCCAATGTCAGAGGTGTCGCATCCTGGAGGTGAGTACGCCCGATTTTCACTATGCCGGAAAATTGTTCCGCCTTGGCCGCAAGCGTACGCCTTAATGCCAGAATCGCAGGTCTCAGTTGATGGCTGATTGCGCGAACCGCCGCGACATGCATCGCCGACGGAAACACGTCGTTGGAGGATTGTCCCTTGTTTACGTCGTCATTGGGGTGAATTTTGCAGGCGACTCCCCGCCCGCCGCCGAGCAGCTCGGAAGCACGATTCGCCAGTACTTCGTTGACGTTCATATTGGTCTGGGTTCCCGAGCCTGTCTGCCAGACGACCAGAGGGAATTCGCTATCGTGGCAGCCTGAAATGACCTCATCGGCTGCTTCAATGATGGCGGCGGCAGCAGAAGCATCGAGCAGGCCCAGGTCGCGGTTCACGCTTGCCGCCGCACGCTTGACCAAGGCAAGCGCATGAATCAGCGCGATAGGCATGCGTTCGCCGGATATCCTGAAGTTTTGCAGGGAGCGTTGCGTCTGTGCCCCCCATAACGCACCGGCGGGCACCTGCACCACGCCCATCGTGTCGCGTTCTTCCCGATAGTTCATCAAGATCTTCGGCTGGTATGGGGGTGGATGGAAGGGCTCACACTAGGAGTTTGTCGGACTTAATCGGCTGCAAAAGCGTCTGGCCGGTCCATATTTCGCTGTTTTTTCGGCTAATAGAACAACTATTGGCCTTCAAAATCGTCAAAATCTGTCCTCGCCCAGTCACTTTTTCGCTTCGATTCTTCAAGTCCGAAAGGCTCCTTGGCTGCAACACGGGTTCCGGCAAGCCAGAGTCACAAAGGATAAGTGTATAGGATGTAACGGGTACAAAGGACCTGAGGGCTTGACCAATGCAGCCCCCAAGCACACTTCGTGCTGTGGTGGACCGGATTTTCCGGTTGGTCCACATGAAGGTGATTTGTCCCGATTCCATGGATTGGATGCGCTGCCGGCCAAGCTCGTTATTCCGCAATCCCTGGACAGCGGTTCAACCCATTCAAAAGACTCTGAGACTCTGGGTATTCATCGAGCAGCTTGCCGGGAGGGTGGTGAACCTCCCGAGTTCCCTGGAAGAGCGGCGGCTGGCCGATAGCCGCAGGATCGGGATTGCCAATCAGTTTTCAAGACGGAATGATTCTTCACCCGGCTGGCCGGTCTCGCGATCAATCCAGTCCGAAATGCCGATTTCTTCTTCGGCCTGCTCCAGGGTCTCCCCCGGCTCATAATCGGATTCAGCGTTGTATTCCATATCCTGGATGGCTTCGAGCAGGGTGGCGAAGGGTCCGAAAACCTTGTCACTCCCTTTTTCTTGCCAATAAAAACCGTCCGGACGCTCGACAACGCTGGTATTGTCGTAATCACGAGATGCTTGTGGAATCGTTCGAGCCATGGTTACCTCCACTACGATTTTACAGGTTTGAGCTTTAATATTAATCTCGTCAGTAAAATTTTACCAGCTCAATTTTCGATGTACAGCTTCGCAAACAGAAGTGCTTTCCAGAAATGGTGAGCAATAACTCCCCGGAGCAGAAAAAGGTTGAGTCAAAGGTTGTCAGGGGTTGTCATGAAGGCGGCGGGGGTTGTTGCGATTGCGGCGCGTGACCGGTTCTTTTCCTCTTGACCAATCGCCACAGCCACAGGAAATAACCCGAAAAAGCATAGATAAAAAAAAGGCAGAACAGTACGACCGGTGGATGACTCGGTATCAACACGAAAAAGAACAATGCCAGCAACAGGACGGTAATGAATGGCACGCTCTTGCGCAAATTAATGTCCTTGCCGCTGTAATAGGGCAGATTGCTGACCATCGTCAGTCCGGCGAATAGCGTGACGCACCAGGCGAGCCAGCGAATATCATGCCCGTTTATCTCGAAGTCGTGCATGATCCAGATGAGTCCCGCAACCAGCGCAGCCGCCGCCGGGCTCGGAAGCCCCTGAAAAAAACGCTTGTCCACTTTCTCGATGTTCGTGTTGAAGCGGGCAAGGCGCAGCGCGGCGCAAACGCAGTAAATGAATGCGGCGATCCAGCCCAGCTTGCCCATGCCCTTCAAAGCCCACTCGTACATGACCAGTGCGGGGGCGGCGCCAAACGAAACCATGTCCGACAGACTGTCGTATTCCGCGCCAAATTCGCTCTGGGTATGAGTCAGCCTGGCTACTCTTCCGTCCAGCCCGTCCAGTACCATTGCAATAAAAATGGAAACCGCGGAATGTTCAAAACGCCCGTTCATGGCCTGCACGATCGCATAAAATCCGGCAAACAACGCGGCCGTGGTGAACAGGTTGGGAAGCAGATAAATTCCCCGCTTGCGCAGCTTGGATTTGAGCACGAAGCGGGGGTGAGGATCATGCATCATTCGTGCGATCGATAATCATCAGACCGATGCATGCTAAGCCCAGATACTCTATTAGGCGGCTCTTCGAGCCCCACACGAGTGACGAGTGCTGGCGTCAGTTTGCGGCCATTTTTGCGGCTTGCTCGGCGTTCATAGACCAGGTTATGGACTTCTCCCAACCGGCAAAACTGTTTCGCAACCTGTCTCGCCATCATCTCGCGTCCTAATGGATTTTCTGGGTTAAACGGTTGGCGACTGACGGTAAACAGCAGGAGGCGTTTTCCTGGAAAATGAAAATGGATCAATTAGCCGATTAACAAATCGGAAACCGCCTGCATATTTTCTTCAGGTTTTCCTCGTATCTTAATTTTTGGCTTGATCGACAAGTTTATTCTTCCTGATCCAGGGCATCATTTCGCGCAGCTTTGCGCCGACCGTTTCGATCTGATGGGAAGCGGCCAGGCGGCGGCTGGCCTTGAGCATGGGCGCGCCGGCACGATTTTCCAGAATGAACTCGCGAGCGTACTCGCCTATCTGGATTTCATGCAGAATCTTGCGCATTTCGGCACGGGTGGCATCGGTAACGATGCGCGGACCTCGCGAAATATCACCATATTCGGCGTTATTGGAGATTGAATAGCGCATGTTCGCGATGCCGCCCTCGTAGATGAGGTCCACGATCAATTTCACCTCGTGCAAGCATTCAAAATAGGCCATCTCCGGCGCGTATCCAGCTTCCACCAGGGTTTCAAAACCAGCCTGAATCAAGGCGGTAAGTCCGCCGCACAGCACAACCTGCTCACCAAACAGATCGGTTTCGGTTTCTTCGCGGAAATTGGTTTCAATGACCCCGCCACGGGTTCCGCCATTGGCGGCGGCATACGAAAGCGCGAGATCACGCGCCCTGCCAGATTTATTCTGGTGCACGGCAATGAGCGAAGGTACGCCCCCGCCCTGTACATAGGTTGACCGGACCAGGTGACCGGGTCCCTTGGGCGCAATCATGATGACATCGAGGTCCTCCCTCGGCGAGACCTGGCCGTAATGAATATTGAATCCATGGGCAAACGCAAGCGTGGCGCCCTGCTTGAGGTTAGGCTCGATTTCTGTCGCGTATACGGCGGCAATCTGCTCGTCGGGCAGCAGCACCATGACGACGTCAGCGCCTTTTACCGATTCCGCCACTTCCTTTACAGCGAGACCGGCCTTTTCCGCCTTGCTCCAGGAAGCTCCCTCCTTGCGCAGCCCGACGGTGACCGCCACGCCGGAATCCCTCAGATTGTTGGCATGCGCATGGCCCTGAGAGCCGTAACCCACGATGGTGACCTTCTTGTCCTTGATGAGGGACAAATCGGCATCCTTATCATAATAAACGTTCATAATTTCCTTTTTGCTCAACATAGAAAACAGTCGTGCCGGCCGGTTCGTGCGCTATCACTTACCCGTGCGGCAGGGCTATACCTTCAAAATCCGTTCGCCGCGGCCAATGCCGGAGGCGCCGGTGCGCACTGTCTCAAGAATTGCGCCGCGCTCTATTGCCTCGATGAATGCGTCCAGTTTGGAGCCGGTTCCGGTAAGCTCGATGGTGTACGATTTGTCCGTGACATCGATGATGCGCCCACGAAAAATATCAGCCAGACGCTTGATCTCTTCCCGGTCCTTGCCGATCGCGCGTACTTTCATCAGCATCAGTTCCCGCTCGATATGATCACCCTCGCTCAGATCCACGACCTTGACGACTTCGATCAGCTTGTTCAATTGCTTGGTGATCTGCTCGATCACATCGTCGGAGCCCGCGGTAACCAGGGTCATGCGGGACAGGGTCGGGTCTTCGGTAGCCGCGACGGTCAGTGATTCGATGTTGTAGCCGCGCGACGAAAACAATCCCGCAACGCGGGACAATGCGCCCGCTTCATTTTCCATCAACAGTGAAATGATGTGTCGCATTTTTATACCAGAATCATTTCGGAGAGACCCTTTCCTCCGGGCACCATGGGGAAGACGTTCTCGGTCTGATCCGTAATGAAATCCATGAATACCAGCCGGTCCTTGAGCTTGAAAGCTTCTCTCAGCGCGCCCTCCACATCGCTGGGCTGCTCGATTCTCATGCCGACATGGCCATAGCTCTCCGCGAGCTTGACAAAGTCGGGCAGCGCATCCATATAGGATTCGGCATACCGGTTGCCGTGGAAGAACTCCTGCCACTGCCGGACCATTCCCATATAACGGTTGTTCAAGTTGATGATCTTGATGGGCAGGTTGTATTGCCTGCAAGTGGACAGTTCCTGAATGCACATCTGGATGCTGGCTTCGCCCGTCACACAGGCAACCTTTGCACCGGGATTGGCGAACTGGACCCCCATTGCCGCGGGAAGTCCGAACCCCATGGTGCCCAGGCCGCCGGAATTGATCCATCGCCGGGGCTTGTCGAATTTGTAGAACTGGGCCGCCCACATCTGGTGCTGGCCGACATCCGAGGTCACAAAAGCATCGCCCCCCGTCACTTCATACAGGTTCTCGATGACCCATTGCGGTTTGATGATCGAGCTGGCACGGTCATATTTGAGACAATCGCGCGCGCGCCACAAATCGATTTGTGCCCACCACGCATCCAGCGCGGCCTGATCGGGTTTTTCCTTGCGGGCTTTAAGCTGCTTGACAAGCTCGCCCAGCACATCGGAAACGCTGCCGACAATGGGGACATCCACCTTCACGCGCTTCGAAATCGATGAAGGATCGATGTCGATGTGGATGATCTTGCGGTCTTCATTGAAAAAATGCTTGGGGTTGCCGATGACGCGGTCATCGAAACGGGCGCCGACCGCCACAAGCACATCGCAGTGCTGCATGGCCATGTTGGCTTCGTACGTCCCATGCATGCCCAGCATTCCGACAAACTGCCTGTCGGTAGCGGGATAACCGCCCAGCCCCATCAGCGTATTGGTGCAGGGAAAACCCAGCATGCGCACGAGCTCGGTCAACTGCGGCGCGGCATCGTTCAGGATTACGCCGCCCCCGGTATAGACCATGGGCCGCCTGGCTTCCAGTATCAGTTGTACCGCCTTCTTGATTTGTCCGGCATGCCCCTTCGAAATGGGATTATAGGAGCGCATCGCGACACTTTCCGGGTACTCAAAATGCGTTTTATGCTGGCTTACATCCTTGGGAATATCCACCAGCACCGGGCCGGGGCGTCCCGTCGAGGCAATGTAAAACGCTTTCTTGATGGTCGTGGCCAGATCGGCGACATTCTTCACCAGAAAATTATGCTTGACGCAGGGGCGCGTGATGCCCACCGTATCCACTTCCTGAAACGCGTCCAGGCCTATGGCGTGAGTGGGTACTTGCCCGCTGATGATAACCAGCGGAATCGAATCCATATAGGCCGTGGCGATACCCGTCACGGCATTGGTGACCCCCGGTCCCGATGTCACCAGCGCCACACCCACCTTGTTGCTCGAGCGGGCATAGCCATCCGCGGCGTGCACCGCCGCCTGTTCGTGCCGTACTAGAACGTGCCTGACCTTGTCCTGCTTGAACAGTTCGTCGTAAATGAACAGCACCGCGCCGCCGGGGTAGCCAAAAATATAGTCCACCCCTTCCTTCTGCAGGCAGCGTATCGTTATTTCCGCGCCCGTTAATTCCGTCGTCATGCTTTCCAGGATCCTGATGTTGAGTGACGGCAAAAATGCTGAATAGAACACTACACAGTAACGGCTCGACAATATTTGGTCAAGCCGGAATTTCGCAAGTTGGCCGATCTCTGCTGTAATCCGCCATTATAAATCGATCGCCGCAGAAGCGGTTCATTTCGTTACGGTCGGATCAGCACACTGCCAGTGCGCCCGAAAAGAGGCTTATAGAGCGCAACCCATCGCGGAGCGCGCCGATGTAAAACAGCAAAACAGGTTCAACGCGGGGTCAAGACTGGGAGCTATATTTTTTGAGGAGCGTTCCGGACAACCACCCTGCCTGAACCGGCATTCCTCCTGCAGGACTCCGGAGGTTCGGAAACTGCTGTCTGAACGAAAGGGGGAGTTCCAGGACATCAGCATCAGGGATAAATAATGGCGCATTTTCGGCGGCTAAGTTCATGTACTTACACAGATCCGACTCAGCAACTCATGGTCATACTCCTATATGACACAGTGCCTGCCGCTTGGGCAAAGTATTGTTTGAAATATTCCAGAATGTCCTGACGATCCCCTTGAGCGGCGATTTTAGTAATAGGATTGAAGAATTCCTCAATTACTCCATCTTGAATTTTTCCCGGAGAATCGAAGCGCCAAGCGCCATTAAAATTCAACTTACAAGGAATAACTACTCAGCCCTTTTAGCCCTTTTCCCTGGCACCCCTTTCTTCCGTTTTCCGGTAGGGGCAGGCAGGTTTTATGCAATCCGCGTAAAGCGACAGTGAATGCTCGTGCAGGGCAAACCCGCGGTCCTTTGCGATTTTGCTTTGACGCTTTTCGATTTCCGCATCGTAGAATTCTTCCACCCGGCCGCATTGCAGACACACCAGGTGGTCATGGTGAGCATCGCTGGCGAGCTCGAACACAGCCTTGCCGCTTTCGAAATGATGGCGTTCCAGCAGCCCTGCCTGCTCGAATTGCGTTAGTACCCGGTAGACGGTGGCGAGTCCGATGTCCTCACCTTCGGCAATCAAGGTTCTGTAAACGTCTTCCGCCGACAGATGCCGCACGGAGCTGCTTTCGAACAGGCTGAGTATCCTGAGCCGAGGCAGGGTGGCTTTCAAACCCGTGGTCTTGAGATTGTTTGGCGTGCCCATAGCGATATCCATCCGGTAAGTTATTTGCTGTATCATATAACGTTGGGTTTGCTTTGGAAACATACGCTCCGGGATGCGCGCGCGAATACTTACGCTGGTTGCTTTGCTGCTGCTCGCCGGATGCTCTTCTGTTCCATCTTTGCCGTATAAAATCGAAGTCCAGCAGGGTAATGTCATTACCCAGGAAATGGTGGATAAACTGAGGCCGGGCATGACCCGGTCGCAGGTACGCTTCGCGCTGGGTTCGCCCATGATCAGCGATGCGTTTCACGAAAACCGATGGGATTACGTCTACCGCCTCGAGCAGGCGGGGAATCTGGTCGAACAACGGCAGCTGACGGTCTTCTTCGAAAATGACAAGCTGGCGCGCATCGGCGGAAGTTTTTCACCGGTTGCGTTCAACCGGCCTCCTACGATGCAGCATATCGAACCATCGAGACCGGCAGGAGCGCTGTCGGCTGAGCCTGCCGAACTGGCGCCCGCGGTTCCCCTTGCCAAGGAGGAAGGCCCTGCTCCCCTTGCAAGCACAGCTGCGGCTCCGAGTACCGCTTTCGCATCCACATCGGACAACGCTTCAAGCCAGCCTCGCCCCAGAAAGACGAGCGCCAGGACAGTCCCATCGCAGGCAACCGATCTGGGTGACGAAGAGGCGGATCAACCAAAAGAATAGCGGATATCCATACAGTGACCCTCGCTGGGCTGGAACAATTATATAAATGAACACATTGAATATTGCCATCGCTGGCAGCACGGGCCGGATGGGGCGCGCCCTGCTGGAAGCCGTCATGCGGGCGCCCGACATGCGGTTGACCGCTGCATTGGAGCGTGCCGCAAGCCCCTACCTTCACAAGGATGCCGGTGAACTGATCGGTTCTCCCTGCGGAGTCCGCATTACCGAAGAGGTTGCGCCTGCGCTTTCGCGGAACGACGTCTTGATCGATTTCACTCGTCCGGAAGGGACTCTGGCTCATCTTGCCGTCTGTCGCACGAAAAATGTGAAAATGATCATTGGCACCACGGGTTTTTCGGCGGAACAAAAGGAAGAGCTCAAACTGGCTTCGAACGACATTCCCATTGTATTGGCTCCCAATATGAGCGTGGGGGTGAATGTTACGTTCAAGCTGCTGGAACTGGCTGCGGCGGTGTTGAACGAGGGCTATGACATCGAAATCGTCGAAGCTCACCATCGCCATAAGGTTGACGCGCCTTCGGGTACCGCCTTGCGCATGGGTGAAGTGATCGCCAAAGTTCTCGGCAGAAATCTGTCCGAAGTCGCGGTTTACGGGCGCGAAGGCAATACGGGCGAGCGGCTGGACACTACCATCGGATTCGCCACGGTGCGTGGCGGCGACATCGTTGGTGACCACACGGTAATATTTGCCGGAACGGGCGAACGCATCGAGATTTCCCATAAGGCGAGCAGCCGCGCCACGTTCGCCGAGGGGGCATTGCGTGCTGCCCGTTTTCTTGCGGATAAACAGAGCGGCATGTTCGACATGCAGGACGTGCTGGGATTGCGGGAACAGTCCGTGTCCCAAAATAGGATCTGACGCCGCCAGCGCCGGCTTTCCGGTTTCCCCAGGACGTGGCCGGTGTCATGTCTCCGCAGAGTGTCTCCTTGGTCTCATTGAAGCATGCCCGGTTTGGACGTATAATCCATCATCTATAAAAACGGGACAGGGCAACTTGTCCCGTTTTCCATATCTTGTCAGTATTCCAGGAGCTCTCCGTGCCACAACGCCCGCATGCCGTTCTCGCGCTCGCTGATGGCACGATTTTTCGCGGCTCCTCCATCGGCGCGGAAGGCTGTGCCACGGGGGAGGTCGTGTTCAATACCGCGATGACCGGTTACCAGGAAATCCTCACCGACCCATCCTATTGCCGCCAGATCATCACATTTACCTATCCGCATATCGGCAATACCGGTACCAATGCGGAAGACATCGAATCCGGGAATATCGATCGCGTATACGCCGCGGGGCTTGTCATCCGGGATCTATCCCTGGCTTCCAGCAACTGGAGGCAGACACGGACTTTGACCGAAACGCTTGAAAGCCAGGGCGTCGTAGGAATCGCCGATATTGATACTCGCAAGCTCACCCGTATCCTGCGGGAAACGGGTGCCCAGTCCGGTTGTATCATGGCGGGTTTTACCGATGAGGCCGAGGCGCTGAAACGCGCTGGGGAATTTCCGGGGCTGGTCGGGATGGACTTGGCCAAGGTGGTAAGCTGTACCCAGCCTTATGAATGGACCGAAGGTGAATGGAGTCTGGGGCGCGGTTATCAGGCCCGCGAGAATTTCCGCTTTCATGTCGCCGCGCTGGATTTTGGAATCAAACGCAACATACTTCGCAAACTGGCGCAACGCGGCTGCAAGATCACAGTATTTCCCGCACAGGCAACCGCCGACGAGATTCTGGCCTCGATGCCGGACGGGATATTTCTCTCAAATGGCCCCGGCGATCCCGAACCGTGCGATTACGCCATTGCCACCACCCGGAAACTGCTTGAAAAAGAAATGCCTATTTTTGGCGTTTGCATGGGGCACCAGTTGCTGGGGCTGGCGATCGGCGGCAGAACCGTCAAGATGAAATTCGGCCACCACGGCGCGAATCATCCGGTGCAGGACGTCGACAGCGGAAAGGTTCTGATCACCAGTCAGAACCACGGCTTCGCCGTGGATACCGGTTCCCTGCCAAAGAATGCGCGCGTCACGCATTTGTCATTGTTTGACGGCAGCTTGCAGGGATTCGAGCTGCCCGGCCAGCATGCATTCTGTTTTCAGGGACACCCCGAGGCAAGTCCGGGTCCGCACGATCTGGATTATTTATTCGACAAATTCGTCATGTCGATGGAGAAACGGGGGAAACAGC
>DASVYI010000124.1:0-2890 GCA_036392275.1 Nitrosospira sp.
GATCCGGCCAATGAAGGACGGTGTCATTGCCGACTTCACCGTTACCGAGCAGATGCTGAAGCACTTTATCAAAAAAGTGAATCCGCCCCGCCTGTTTTCCGCCAATCCCCGCATTGTCATTTGTGTTCCTTACGGCTCCACCCAGGTGGAGCGCCGTGCAATTCGCGAAGCGGCTTATGGTGCCGGCGCGCGCAAGGTCGAATTGATCGAGGAACCCATGGCCGCAGCCATCGGCGCCAATTTACCGGTCGAAGAGGCCACCGGCTCGATGGTGGTCGATATCGGCGGCGGCACCACCGAGGTCGGCGTGATTTCATTGGGGGGAATCGTTTACTCGAACTCGGTCCGGGTGGGGGGCGACAAGTTCGACGAGGCCATTATCAATTATATTCGCCGCAACTATGGCATGCTGATCGGCGAGGTTACTGCCGAATTGATCAAGAAGGAAATCGGATCCGCCTTTCCCGGATCGGAAGTGCGTGAAATGGAGGTCAAGGGACGCAATCTGGCGGAAGGAATCCCGCGCAGCTTCACCATTTCCAGCAACGAGATTCTAGAAGCGCTGACCGATCCGTTGAACAGCATCGTCAGCGCAGTCAAATCCGCGCTGGAGCATACACTGCCCGAACTGGGCGCGGATATCGCTGAGAAAGGCATGGTGCTCACCGGTGGCGGCGCGCTGTTACGCGACATAGACCGCTTGCTGATGGAAGAAACCGGACTGTCGGTCATCATCGCGGAAGATCCGCTCACTTGCGTGGTGCGTGGATCAGGCATCGCGCTGGAAAACATGGACCAGCTGGTGGGCATATTCGCCAGTGACTAAATGGTTTCGCCAGCCATTTCGATGCGGTTCCGATCGGGCGCTTCCTGAAACGAATATCTGGAGATCGCGCAGGTAATGGAAATGGCCCCGCGGTTTTTCAGGCAAGGCCCCAGTCTGCTGACACGCCTGATTTTTTTTGCGGTGTTATCACTGGTGCTGATGGCAATCGATACCCGGTTCAAATATCTCGCCGAAATTCGCCAGGCCTTCTCAACGGCGATCTATCCTCTACAAAAACTGGCCAATGCCCCCTCGACGGTATATGACCAGATAAGCGAATTTTTCCTCAGCCATAATCTGAAGGAAGAAAATGAGCATCTCCAGCAGCAGCACCTCGCTGACAGCGGGCGGCTTCAACGGCTGCAGGCATTGGAGGCTGAAAATGCACAGTTGCGCAAGCTTCTTCAAACGGCGGAGCGCATCGAAGGCCAGCCGGTGATGGCTGAGATCCTGCACGTGCCGCGCGATCCGTTCAACCGTAAGGTCATGCTGGATAAGGGCAGTCAAGGGGGGATTCAACCGGGCCAGGTGGTGGTGGACGATGCGGGTGTGGTGGGACAGATCACCCGTATCTATCCGTGGATGTCCGAAGTCACGCTCATTACGGACAAGGATCATTCCGTGCCGGTTCAGGTGGTGCGCAACGGCCTGCGTTCGGTGGTATCGGGAACCGGAAAGGATGAGACGCTTGAATTGCGCCATGTAGCGGTTAACACCGATATTCAGGAAGGCGATTTGCTGGCGACCTCGGGGATAGACGGCGTCTATCCGCCTGGCCTGCCCGTGGCGGTGGTTTCAAGAATCGAGCGCAACCCCACGTATGTTTTTGCCCGCGTGACCTGCACGCCTGCTGCCGGCGTGGCACACAACCGGCAACTATTGATATTGTCCCTGCTGATGCCTGTCGTCGAAATTCCGGCCGAGATCCTGGAAATCAAGCCCGAGAAAAAGAAGAAGCGAGAAAAAGTTGGCGTTCGTTAATCATCCTAGACAGGAAATTCTGCTGCCTGCCAAAGGCTCAGTGATCGTCTTCAGCTTGTTTTTCGCGCTGTTGCTGAATCTGTTGCCGCTAAAAAGCGCGTTAGCGTCATTGTGGCCTGATTTCATTGCATTGGTTGTGCTTTACTGGTGTATCAATCAACCGCAGCGCGCCGGCATCAGCATGGCTTTCGGAATGGGCCTTTTGATGGATATCGGTGAAGCCAGCGCGCTCGGCCAGCATGCCCTTGCATATAGCATCATGGCTTTTGCCGCACTGGTGTTTCAGCGGCGTCTGAGTGTTTTCGGGTTGCTGAACCAGGCTCCACAGATAGGACTGATACTGTTTACAGGGCAACTTGTGATACTTCTGACCGAACTGCTGGCTGGATCCCAATTTCCCGGATGGGATTTTTTTCTGACCAGTGTGATCGGCATGGTGTTGTGGCCGCTGATCTCCTCACTGCTCAGAATGCCGCAGAAACCCCGGTCTGATCCCGATGCAGGATGAAAGGCACAGTAGAGCTTCGTAATCACCTGCGGGAACTGCGTAACTTCCGGTTGCGGCTTGTCATCAGCGCCGGGTTCGTGCTGGTGCTGCTGCTTCTTTTATTTGCGCGCTTTTATTACCTTCAGGTAATACAGCGCGAGCACTATCACACACTCGCGGAAGCTAACCGTATATCCATCGCGCCCATTGTGCCGAACCGCGGCCTGATTTTCGACCGCAACGGAGAGGTGCTGGCGCACAATTATTCCGCCTATACCCTTGAGATTGTGCCGAGCAAGGTTGACAATCTTGAAACGCTCATCAATGAGCTGTCCACTGTCATCGAGATAGCACCGCGGGACCGCAAGCGTTTCAAAAAACTTACGGAAGAAAGCAAGCGGTTTGAAAGCCTGCCTATCCGGACCCGTTTATCCGATGTCGAAGTAGCGCGCTTTGCAGCCAACCGCTATCGTTTCCCAGGAGTGGAAATCAAGGCGCGCTTGTTTCGCCAATATCCAAAAGGGGAAGGTGCTTCTCACGTGGTCGGTTACATCGGGCGCATCAATGACAAGGATCTGGAGCAGCTGGAGTCCAAC
>DASVYI010000125.1:0-10134 GCA_036392275.1 Nitrosospira sp.
GCGTCGAGACCCGTCTTCGAAATCCAAAGCGAGCGAATCACATGAGCCTCCTGAGTGTTACAAAAAATTAGGGTTGATCGCAGGCCGGGCAAAGCCCGGCCCACACGCCATTACGAATTGATGCTCAACAGATTACTCGCCCGCTGAGCGTTTCCTTCAGCGTTCTGCAACAGTTTCATGTGCATCTCGAACTGGCGGGAAAGCGATATCATATCCACCATCGCCTCAATGACGCTGACATTACTGCCCTCCAGCGCGCCGCCAATGAGCGCGACATTCGCGTCGGCGTCAGCCTCGCCTCCGGCCGCAAGCCTGAACAGGCCATCCAATCCGCGTGTAAGCTGAGCTTCGGGAGGGTTGACCAGCTTGATACGGCCAATCATCGCGGGGATATTCGGTTCGCTCATTCCGGCGCTGGTGGGTGCTACTGAAACCGTCCCATCTTTTGCGATGGCAACAATGGAATTTGGCGGAATGGATACAGGCCCGCCGTCCCCTTGCACATTCTGCCCATTGCGTGTTTGCAGCAGGCCGTTTGCGCTGATATGGAGATTACCATTACGTGTATATGCCTCGCTGCCGTCCTCGAGCTGCACTGCGATCCAACCCGGACCCTGGATGGCCACGTCGAGATCACGTCCGGTTTCCTGCACGGTTCCGCCGCGAAAATCCGCGCCACCGCTTGAATCCACGACAAATGCACGAGTCGCCAGGGTGTCGCTGTGCACGGGTACTGCGCGTAGAACGCTGAACTCTGCACGATAGCCGGTGGTATTCGCATTGGCCAGGTTGTGCGAGACCGCGGCGTGCTGCCCCAGCGTATGCTTGGCGCCTGTCATGGCCACATAAATCATGCGATCCATGGCGCCTCCATTCTCAGCCGGGACAGATACGCCCCCAGAATTCCGGATTCCGGATTTTTACGGCCATTCCTCATTTATGCTTTCCCATCATTTCAGATTGACCATCGTCTGCAACAGCTGGTCCTGTGTTTTAATGGTTTGAGCATTGGCCTGGTATACCCGTTGGGCCATAATCATATTGACCAGCTCCGCGGTGAGTTCCACATTCGAGTCCTCGACCGCGCCCGATTGCAGTACACCGAGGCCACCGGTATTCGGTGCGCCAATCAGTGGAATGCCTGAGACGGAACTCTCCTTCCAGGTATTGTTACCCTGTACCTCGAGGCCTTGGGGGTTGGCGAAATTGGCAAGCACAACCTGTCCCAGGTTTAGATATTTGCCGTTCGAGTAGCCACCGCGGATTACGCCATCGGCATCCACCGAAAAACCGGTCAACCGACCCGAGGCGTAGCCGTCCTGGCTCAGTGCGTTGACGCCGAAGCCCGAACCGAACTGGGTCGTGCCCGCGAAGTCCAGATTGAACACCAGAGGGCTGGTGGCGCCGGTCGTGACCGGAGCCGTTATGCTGAACGTGCTGGCGCTCAGGGGGTCAAGCATTCCGGTGGATAAGAAATTCAGCGTGCCGACTGGCGCTCCTCCATTGAGCGGATTACCGTCATTGGTTGCGAACACGTCCCAGGTGTTGGCGGCGGTCTTGAGGAAATAGGTTGATAGCGTACTCGAATTGCCCAGACTGTCGTAGACCGGTACCGAGGTGGTGCGATTATAAGTGGTGGGGTCGGTAGGATTGAATGCGAGCGGGTTTAGTGCCGTTTCGCGCGCATCGAGGTTGACTGTCGCGTTTACCAGACCTGTTGAGACGGGGGGCAGATCGGATTTGGAAATCCGCAGATCCGCTGGCGCCGTGGTATTGATCAGTCCGGTTGCATTCGCCGGATAGCCGGTGAGGCGCAGGCCGCTACTGTTGACGATATACCCGTCCTTGTCGACATGAAACTGACCATTGCGGGAATAGCTGATAGCGCCCTGATCGCTCAAGCGGTAAAACCCGCTGCCATTGATGGCGATATCGAGTGGATTGCTGGACGCCGTGACGCTGCCCTGACTGAACTGCTGCGAAATGGCAGCCACTTTGACGCCGATGCCGGCCTGGTTGCCGCCACCGCCTGAAAGCGAGTTTGCAAACATATCCGCAAACTGTATCTGCGACTGCTTGAACCCTACCGTATTGGAATTGGCCACATTATTGCCGATCACGTCCAGGTTCTTGGACGCCGCGTTCAGACCGCTCAAACCTTGCTGAAAACTCATTGTGTGCTCCTTTTTATACGCCTTGGTAAGCGTTCAGTAAGCGATTTATCTTGAAATAAACTATCTCTTCTTCGAGCTGGAATACTCCTGCCCTGGCACTGCCTAAGACGGGCGTTTTCTTCCTATACCCGGTTAAAAGATCTGCTTGACGTCGGCCAACCCCACCAATCCCGGCGCTCCCACGTTCAACCGAACGCCCTGATCACCCTGGACGACACCTTGGACCGTGGCAGAGACCAGCGTTTGCGCGTCGACTTTCTGGCCGCCGCGCACTGCGCTGACGCTTAGGCTATAACTCCCATCCGCTGCCTGAGCCCCATCCGAGGTTTTTCCATCCCATGCCAGGGTCAAGGGTCCAGCCGTTTGCGCGCCCAGATCCATGACGCGCACTTCGCTGCCGGAGGCATCGTATATCGATACCTTTACCTGATCCGCCGCCTGCCCCAGATCGACACCGAATAATGCGCCTCCACCCGCCAGGCGCAGGGTTGAAGCTGGGACGAGCACATCCCTGCCAATCATGCCCGCAGCCTGCAGAGATTGTCCTGCGGCAAAACTGCTCGCCATGGCCTGAATCGTCGTATTAAGTTTTTCGATTCCGTTCACCGTGCTGATTTGCGCAAGTTGCGAAGTGACCTGGGCATTGTCGAGCGGATTGAGCGGATCCTGGTTTTTCATCTGCGTAACCAGCAGCTTGAGGAACCGGTCCTGAAGATCATCCGCACCACTCTTGGCAGTATTACTGGCGCCATACCCATTTGCCGACTGAGCAGACTGGATATCTTGAATTGTACTCATGGTGTTTCCCTCCCCGATGTTTACTGGCCGATTGATAAAGTCTTCAATAGCAACGTCTTGGCCGTGTTCATCATATCCACATTGTTCTGATACGAGCGTGAAGCGGAAATCATATCGACCATCTCTTCCACCACATTTACATTGGGCATGGTGACATAACCTGCCTCGTTCGCCTGCGGATGGGCAGGTTCATGCACCAGCTTCATTGGCGACTGATCCTCGACCACCCTGGATACCCTCACCCCATGAGTGCCGCTCGATGGGCTGTCGGGATCGGCCCCGGCTGTAAGGGGAATGCTCATGAACAGCACCTGCTTCGCCTTGTAAGGTTGGCCGTTTGAACTTACCGCGCTGTCTGCATTGGCCAGATTGCTGGCAACGACGTTGAGGCGCTGACTTTGAGCCGTCATCGCCGAACCGGCAACGTTAAAAATATTGAATAAGGACACGCTTACCCCCCTGAATTTCCGATATTTCCCCTGAAACTTTCCTAAATTTCCCCGAGCTTCTTCTTAACCCTTTAGCGGCTTTTTCAACTCTGGATCGCAGCTCGCATGGTCCGGATCTGGTCGCTGATGAACGTTAGGTTGGCTTCATAATGAATCGCATTGTCGGCAAACTGATTGCGCTCTACATCCATATCTACAGTATTACCATCCACGCTGCCTTGCACGGCGGCACGGTACAGCAACGGCTCCCCGCCCGCGGCGCCGGAGGCGGGAGAACTGATATGGTTGGGCGCGCTGGTGATGAGCTTGACGGTTCGACTCCCCGTCAATGCGTTTTCCAGCGTAGCCTTGAAATCGATATCACGCGCCTTGAAATGCGGCGTGTCCGCGTTGGCAATGTTGGAAGCGATCAATTGCTGGCGATGCGCCCGCAAATTGGCGGCATCCTGGTAAAAACGAAATGTCGCATCAAGTTTGTCGATCACGAGATTCCTCAGGCGGCAACATCACCGCAGTATTTTCAATAGTCATGATATGGGCCGGTAACTCAACTCAAAAAAGGGATCAGCAGGGTTAAAGTACGTCATCTTCGGATTTTGACGCGATCTGATCGCTGAGCCCGGCAGCTCGAATTCATCTTCTTCCCATTACGCTCCCGCTCTGCTGGCTTCCGGCCATATAGTACGCCGGCATGAACACGGCAATTTGGCAAACAACATGCGAATACTGTTTCATTTCTCCTGCTGCCGGGGATTGATTCACACTAGAATTTGCGGTGGCCTCTTATCATTGAACAGAATTTTACGGGACATTATGCGAAAAGCTTATTTGGCGCTGCTTTCATGCAGCCTCGGCCTGATCGAATTTTTATCCTTTCCCGCCACGGCATCCGCGTCAGCGCCAGCCAGGCAGGATCTGCGCGTGATTCAGGATACGGCTACAAATTTCTTGCGTGCCCAGTCGGCCGGTCTACCCGGTCAGGTGGAAATCACCCCCGGTCAAGTAGACGCGCGAATCAGCCTCCCCGCCTGCGCCGCCCTCGAGCCGTCATTGCCGCCGGGCAGCAAGGCCTGGGGCAGCACAACGGTAATCGTGCGCTGCACCGCGCCCAATCCATGGACGGTTTATGTTCGCGCAACCGTGAAAGTGGTAGCGGATTACGTGGTCAGTGCAAAACCCCTGACACAGGGTCGCGTTCTAACCCCTGCGGACTTGACCACGCGCAGTGGAGACCTGAGTCAACTACCGCCGGGAATCGTCACAAATCCGGAGCAGGCATTCGGCAGGACGCTGACCGCCGGTCTTCCTTTTGGCAGCCCTTTGCGACAAGATATGCTGCGTGCGCAGGCGGCCGTGATACTGAATCAAAGTGTCAAGCTGGTTTCGAGCGGACCGGGATTCAGCGTTAGCGCCGAAGGCAAAGCACTTAACAATGCCGAAGAGGGGCAACTGGTCCAGGTACGAAGTGCATCAGGTTCATTGGTAAGTGGAATCGCCCGCGCTGGCGCAATCGTCGAAGTCAGTTATTGACAACAACGGACGGATAAAACGGAACGGATAAAATGCAATGCAACCCATCAATTGTCGACGGAAAACCTGTCGCGGCCGCGTAACGGTTTCATCGCTCATGAGCAACGGCACATCGCACTTATGGCAGCGGTTGCCGCGCTGACAGACTGCCCTCAAGTTCCTCAAAAGATTACCGTTAAACGGTTTACGGTTAACTGTAGGAGATATACCCTGTGAAAATCGAGAACTCCGTCAAGGCTGCCACCGCAGTCCCCGGCGATATATCCTCGTCAAAATCCGCGCAAAAGGCGGAGATCATCGGCCAAACCCCTCCGGGTGAACTGGGCGATAGTGTTCAACTGAGTACACAACTGCAGGACATCGAGAGGAATCTTTCGAATGGAGAGGTTTTCGACAGCGCTCGAGTGGAAGAAATCAAACTGGCAATAAGCCAGGGACGCTTCACGGTAAACCCCGAAAAGGTCGCCGACCGTCTGCTGGAAACAGTGCGCGACCTGCTCAGTGCCAGGCAGGGCTGACCGGATGGAAAGTGCCGTTGATCCGGCTGTCTGTATAGCCGCTGAACGCGATGCGACGCTGAACTTCATCGATCTCTTGCGGCGTGAGCAAGGAACCTTGCAACAGATCGACGTATCTGCGCTGGCGCCATTGGCGGATGAAAAAATGCAACAAGTGCAGCGGCTGGCCCAGCTGGCCGATGGGCGCAACCGCTGGCTTGCGACGCTCGGCCACTCCGGAGACCGTTCCGGCATGGAGCACGTACTGCACGATTATCCGGCCGCAACCGGCGTCTGGAATGAATTGCTTCAGTTGGCCGAAGCAGCCGCCCATCTCAATAAAATCAACGGGGTCCTTATCGACCAGCGCCTGCGCCATAACCAGCAGGCACTCGCGGTATTGCAGGCTGCATCTTCCCGGGATTCTGACCTGTACGGCTCGAACGGGCAGCCTCAAGCCTCCTCCGGTGGACGCCCGCTGGGTGAGGGTTAGCCGCTGGGATCACTCCGCCGCCGGGACCGTCGCGCTTCGCGCCCGCTTCGCACCTATAGACTCGGCCATCGGACTCGGCTATTGGCTTGGCACGGGATGCGCAAATCTACTTCCAAAACATCTCGCTATCATCCCCTACGATTGATGTGGCATATCCGTGCCTGGGCTTTTCAAATACTGGATATGCGGCCGGATCCGGTTGCCGGGTCTTCGTCAATATCGGCTTTATCCGGCGGAGAATGATGGGAAGTATCGTCCCCAGCGTCGGGGACTGCCGGCAGGATCATCAGCGTGACGCGCCGGTTGAGCCGGCGGCCCTCCTCGCTCTCATTGGATTCCAGAGGACGATTTTCCCCAAAACCCGACGCTGTAAGCCTGGTCGCATCCACTCCGTGATCGATCAGCAACCGCACTACGCTGCTCGCACGTACCGCCGATAACTCCCAGTTGGACGGAAACTTTTCCGTCACGATCGGTATATTGTCAGTGTGGCCTTCCACCTGAATCGCATAGTCGGCATTTTTTAGCACCTGTGCTACCGATTCCAGTACCTTGCTGGAATCGTCCTGCAATACCGCCTGTCCGGGAGCGAACAGCACACTGGCGTCAATTTCCACTCGCACGCCCTGATCGCTCTGGCTTACACGTACGTGCCCGCTTTTGAAAAGCGAATCGAACGCAGCCATGACATCGCGTGCAATGATTTCCATTTTTTTCTGCTGCCGCCGTTGCGCCTCCGCAATGCGGCGCACTTTTTTTGCCTCGAGATAATCGCGCATCGAGTCGCCCGCTGAGCCAACCATCGAGCCAACCACGGGGTCGCTTAACGGGGTCAGCGAATCGGGTGTCGTGATCGCGACAGATTGGCGGTGCGGCTGGTTTGGCTGGCTGCCGAACGCCGTCACGAGCGAGCCCGCTACCACTCTATACCTCCCCTCATTTACCTGCGAGATTGCGTACATCACGACAAACAGTGCAAGCAGCAGTGTAATGAAGTCGGAATACGACACCAGCCAGCGCTCGTGATTCTGATGTTCTTCCGGCTTGCGTCTTCGAGCCATTTGATTTTGAGATTACGGAATGATGAGAAAAAAATACCGGAGTAAAAATCAGACTGTCAGCCCGATCTCTTCTTGGCTGCATTGGCGGCCCGGTTTCAATATCGGGTTATAAAATGTAGCCCTTCAACCGTCCGGTAATCAGGCGCGGATTTTCACCCCTGGCTATTCCCACCAATCCGTCCACCAGCATTTCGCGCATGAGTACCTGACGGGAAATCAAGATCTTCAGTTTGTTTGCAATCGGAAGAAACGCCAGATTGGCTAATCCAACTCCATAAATGGTCGCCACGAATGCCACGGCAATCCCCGCGCCCAGACGCGTTGGGTCAGACAGGTTTTCCATCACCTGGATAAGTCCCATTACCGCCCCCAAAATACCGATGGTGGGCGCGTACCCCCCCGCAGCTTCCCATACACGAGCGCCTTGCCGGTGCAGATCATCGAACGTCTCGATTTCCACCTCAAGAACCTGCTTCAATATCTGCGGCTCGGTGCCATCTACCACCAGTTGCAATCCCTTTCTTATGAAAGGATCATCGATACCTTCGATGCGCGTATCGAGCGCCAGCAGACCTTCCTTTCGCGAAATGACGCTCCAGGCGGAAATATGCTCCACCAGCCCTTCCGCATCGAGAAGCGGTGGAACAAAAATCCAGCGGCTCATTCTCATGCCAAGCAGAAACTGCCGCAGCGGGCTTTGCAATAACACTGCCCCCAGCGTTCCGCCCAGCACGATGGCAAAGGATGTGAACTGGATGAGTGAACCGGGGTGGCCCCCTTCCAGCGCCTGACCTCCGAAGATGGCGGCCAGAGCAATAAAGATACCGATTACACTGCCGAAGTCCATGCGCATTCCTTGAGGCTCGCACGTAACCGCGCAATGGCCTGACTATGTATCTGACATACCCTCGATTCCGACACGCCGAGGATTGCGCCGATTTCCTTGAAATTCAGCTCCTGTTCGTAATATAGCCCCATCAACGTGTTTTCCCGTTCCGGAAGCGTTTTTATCGCGCTGATCAATGCTTGCCGCAGATCGCCATCCAGCAGGCTTGCCAGGGGATCAGCGCCGTTATCTGCACAGTTGCGTTCCAGGAAGTCATCGTCTTCGCCGCCGCAGAAATCCTCATAGTGGAGAAGCTGCGCGCCGCGCGCATCGAATAGCATCTCATGATAAGCATCGATGGACACCTTGAGTTCGCCAGCCACTTCGATCTCCGATGGCGAACGGCCGAGGCGCTGCTGCAACGTGCTGATTGCCGCTTCGATCTGGCGCATATTTTTGCGCGCGCTACGCGGCAGCCAATCCATCTGGCGAAGTTCATCAAGCATCGCGCCACGAATGCGCTGTTGTGCATACGTCGCAAACTGGGCCCCCGGCATTTCCTCATAACGGTCCAGTGCCTCCATCAAACCGATCATGCCCACCTGTATCAGGTCATCGGCATCAACGCTGACCGGCAGCCTGGTGATCATATGATGGGCAATTCGCTTGACGAGCGGAGCGAACTTCGTGAGATGCTGCTGTTTATCAATGACGCCGGTTGAGGTATACATACGTTGGCTCACCATGAACTTGCAGCCATTGCGCCGGCACGGCTGACCTGATTGCCCTGATTGCTTTGCAGCAGACACTGCATGAAGCGCTCGAGCCTCCTGCTCTCGCCCTTCTGGGTTGGCCAGTTGGTCAACGACTCAGCCGCACAACGAAACGCAGCCGCTGAAACGGCAGCCGGAAATGCTTCGGCCACGGCACGCCCCAGGCAAAGCTTGCCATCCGGTGGGATAAACCCTAGAAAGTCGAGCGAGACCTCCAGATAGTGCATGGCTGCGCTGGCCATGTTGTCGAAAATCACCCGCGCCTCCGCCTCCGTCCCAGCCTTGTTGACTAAAACATGAAAGCGCTGCCTGTGATGATGTTGACTTTTAATATGCTTGATCAGTGCATAGGCGGAGGTAATCGAGGTCGGCTCCGGAGAAACAACGACCAGTAGTTCGTGACCTGCAAAATCGAGCGGAAGCAATCGGCTGGATCGGCCCGGCGCGGCATCGATTAACACGACATCCATCGGCTGATCAAGATCGGCGAAGCAGCCAATCAGATGCGCCTGATCACCTGCGGTGAGCTTATCGAGCACACGCATGCCGCGGCCCGCAGGCAAAATTTGAAGACCATCTCCGCACGCAACGAGGACTTGATCCAGTAGCTTGTCGCGCCGGATGACATCCAGCAAATCTCGCTGACTGCTGAGGCCCAACGTCGCCGCTAGATTGTTGGCGCCGATATTTTCATCGATCACCAGCACATTTTTGCCGTTTTGCGCCAGGAACGCCGCAAGGTTGATCACTGTGGTCGTTTTACCGTTGCCCGCATTTCCCGAAGTAATCGTGACGATGCGTACAAAGTCCTGCATCAGCAAACGGCGCAGGCCCTCTGCCTGATCCCGGATTGGATCAGTCAAGATGAACCCCATCCATATCAGGACAAACGTTGACCGCCTTGCTCCGCATCACGGCAGGCGACAGCGCATCGGCTGCCCCGGAATAGAGGGGAGCAGGCGGATTGTCCAATGCGAGATTCACCAGATGGCGAGCATCCGCCAGTTCGAGATCCTCCGGCACGCGCTGACCATGGGCGACATAATAGAGTGGCAGGCGGTGGCGAATTGCGGTATCGAGTGCACAGCCGGTAACGACTGCTTCATCCAGCTTTGTAATGATCGCCCCCGCCAGACCATTGCCACGATAAGCCTCGGCAACCTCATTCAGCGTGTGCAGGCTGGATGAGGCATTGAGCAGCAGCAAACGCCTAACCTCCATGCCGCAGCCTGCAAACATTGCCATCTGCTCGACCACCATCTGGTCGCGTTGGCCCACACCTACGGTGTCGATCAGCACCATGTGCTTACCCTGGAGTTCCGACAAAGCGACGGCAAGATCCTGCGCATCCTTGACCGCGTAAACCCTGACACCGAGAATCTTGCCGTATATCCGCAACTGCTCGTGGCCACCGATACGGTAACTGTCTGTCGTCAGCAGCGCCAGCTTGTCCGCGCCGTGGCGGACGACGCAACGTGCCGCCAGCTTGGCGGTGGTTGTCGTCTTGCCGACACCGGTTGGGCCGACCAGTGC
>DASVYI010000126.1:0-1833 GCA_036392275.1 Nitrosospira sp.
ATTTCAGTCATCGCTTTTTCAGAGTTGACCACTTCAATATCCGTCCTTCCGGCGAAAGCCGAAGGGCCAAAGGAAGTTTTCACGTACACCGTTTCATGCTGTGGTATTGAAATATCAATTGAAGTCTTGCCAGGATATAGGACTGCCGGAACTGTCACTTGCCATTTCCCGGGATCGACATCAACAAAAAAAATAGTGCCCGGACGTGATGTGCCTACTTTCTTGCCATTGAGAAGGATATCCGGTCTCATTCCATAACCATAGTGGCTGCTCGGTCGATAGAATACAATTCTGCCCTTTTCTTCGGGCAAGACAGCCGTATCATTTCTCACCGTCGCGTACTTCGGACCAAATGTCTCGCAACCCGTGATGGTCATTATTGAGATCACTGCAAGCAAGACTGACATTAAACTGCGGCTTGTCTTCAAGTTATTGCCTCCTTTGCATAAAAAATATATATAGCATACGGGTGGGAAAAGTTTTTTGACAGCTGGAACTCGACCTGTCACATACGCACGAATGGCGACCTTAAAGCTGAGGCTTGGTCGACTCCTTCCGGCACATCTGAGACAGCCGCTAATTAGGCCTCTGTGTTCGACTTATGCACATCCGTGCACAGAGCCGAACATGAACACCAAGCAATCGCTCGCTTGCGATCAACCATGTGTAGGGCGCAATAAGCAAAGTGCATTGCGCCGCATGAAGATTTTTTCACGTAATTTTTTGTCAAGCTCGATTACGGTCATGTTCGTCGCAACGGAAGGACCGTGATCTTTTGATCCAGGCGACGATGGCTTCGTAAGGTGGCGGGATCGGTGCAAGGCGATAAAATCGCGGGGGAATGTGAATAGCCATGCGGCGCAATGCGCCCCAGGCGTTGCATGAGGGCCTTGCGACGCGGGGATCGGGCAGCGAAGGGGATGCCACGACCGCATCAATGTACCGCGAGGCGCGCGCATCGCGCTATGGGATCGCATCTTCCTTCGGAAGATACTGCTCCGTCCTTCGCGGTCGCGCTTCGCTTATTGGCGTTCTACTTTTTCTGCTTCTACCCTATTCCGCCGATTTAGCCGAATATTCTCTTCCAGTTGGAGAGGACGAGAACGGCGAAAAGGAACACCAGGGCCTGAACCCAATACTTCGCCGCGTAATCTTTCCAGTCCGTGCCCACTTTGATCGGTATCTGCATCTTGAATTCCGCCTCGTTCGGGAGCTTGCCGTCGAGATAAAGTGCATATCGGCCTGCCGCATCGAACTTGAACGCCTGGGTAAGGGTACCGGACCGATATGCTTGCGGCGGTATCGACAATAACTCATGCTCCGCATTTTGATCGGACAGTCTGACCAGCCGGAGCCCCCACGAGGCATTGCGAGCGGATTCGGGATGGAGCAGATCCAGGGTTACGTTGAGCGTACCGGGACTTGGCACCTTGCCGCACAGGACGGGAATCGCCTTGGCGCTGCTCGGATCGTCCGGTATTTCGTAATCGTTGGGGATAAAGTATGCCGAATAGCCGACGAGCAGCGCCTCGGTTTCAATGGTGCAGGTTCCGCCGCGATATCCTTTCGGATACGTTGAAGACCGGTCGCCCTGAGAGCTCACATGAAATTGCGTGCCCGCCGCGACCATGAGCGTCACCAGTCCGGTTACGGCCAGAAGCCGTGTGCGTGATGGCAATTTGCGCCAGAAATCCATGCTGGTTTTTTTCCTGTACGATATCCGGATGATGCCAGCGCAATGTTTTCGTCATGACATCACCGATCCGTCGGCGTTTGCGGTAAATCCGCAAAATATTTCGCCTTGATCCGGTCAACATAGTTTCTCAAATTATT
>DASVYI010000127.1:0-2986 GCA_036392275.1 Nitrosospira sp.
CATAACCTGAGTATGGGAGGCTCGGATAACCTGCCGTCCTCCATTGGCCACAAGTGGCACCAGGGACCGATCAATGCGCCGACGGTATTGAACTCCAGCATGAACCTGGCGCAGTTCTGGGACGGTCGCGCCAAGGACCTCAAGGATCAGGCCGGCGGCCCCATTGCAAACCCGGGAGAAATGGCGTTCAGTCACGCATTGACGGTGGACGTACTCCGCTCCATTCCTCAGTACCGAACCCGCTTCAAACAGGTATTTGGCTCTGATCAAATCAATATCGGCATGGTGACCGATGCGATCGCCGCGTTCGAAGAAACGCTCGTGACACCCGATTCCCGTTTCGATAAATGGCTCAAGGGCGACAAGACGGCGATCAATCAAACCGAGGCGGACGGCTACAAGCTATTCAAGGAAAGCGGTTGTGTGAGCTGCCACAATGGTCCGGCTGTCGGTGGAACCTCATACCAAAAGATGGGGGTCCATGAACCTTACAAGACAACAAGCAAGGCGGAAGGCCGGATGGCGGTGACGGGTAAGGAAGCCGACCGTTTCATGTTCAAGGTGCCCACCCTGCGCAATGTCGAGCTGACCTATCCGTATTTTCATGACGGCACTGCGGCAACCCTGGAAGAAGCGGTGGATACGATGGGACGCTTGCAGCTGGGACGCAAGTTCACCAAGGACGAAAACGCGAAAATTGTGGCCTTCCTGAAGACGCTGACCGGCAAGCAGCCGGACATCAAGCTGCCTATTTTACCGCCTTCGACCAATGAGACCCCGAGACCCAAGCCATTCGAATGAACGCGAGGTAACTGCCATCCGGTTTACCGTGAATCCATCTTTCGAGTAGCGGGTATAACAATAAATAAATTCCAATACCTCATCGCCCAGGCCGGCTGCTGCCTGGGCAAGTTTTCAGCCCCAACCGCAGGGCCGGTTCCAAATTCCAGATGAGGTCAGTTCAATGATGACGCCGGCACAAGTTTCCCCCATCGCTCCATCATCGATCCGATTTACTCCCGATCAGGTTGAGCGAAATTCATGTCCTTGATACTACTCTCTTTCCGCAAGGTTGCCTTCCGTTCCAACCCGCATCCAAGAATATGGATTTACTCTTGAAAATCAAGTAGAGTTACTTCTTGAATAACTAAAATACGGAGTCATCGATGAGCGCTAAAGGGCAATTATTACAAGACCCGTTTCTGAACACGTTAAGGAAGGAACATATTCCCGTGTCAATTTATCTGGTAAACGGAATCAAGCTGCAAGGGCATATCGACTCATTTGATCAATACGTGGTGCTGCTTAAGAACAGCGTGACCCAGATGGTATACAAGCACGCAATTTCCACCGTCGTACCGGCAAGGGCTGTCAACATACCATTTGAGGCATCCGGCACACCCGATGCTTGATCGCTTTGCCCGGAGCACGCCCGGCGCCCCGGTCACTGTTGATACGGCAGTATTGGTCAGCCTCGATTTTAGCGAAAAAGCATCCGCTGAAAATCTTGAAGAATTGAGGCAGTTAGCCGCGAGCGATCGGCTCGCGATTTCCGCGGTGGTCAAGGGCAGACGCGCCCGGCCGGATCCAGCGACCTTTGCGGGAACCGGCAAGGTCGATGAAATCACCTCTGCGCTGGAACAAACGGGTGCATCTCTCGTGATCTTCAATCATGATCTTTCTCCTGCCCAGCAACGCAATCTGGAGCAGCGCCTCCGGCGGCAGGTCATTGACCGCACCAGCCTGATTCTGGATATTTTCGCGCAACGCGCCAAGAGCCATGAAGGCAAGCTGCAGGTCGAACTGGCTCAGCTCGAGCATCTCTCGACGCGGCTGGTGCGCGGCTGGACTCACCTGGAGCGGCAAAAAGGCGGTATCGGTCTGCGGGGTCCCGGTGAAACCCAACTGGAAACCGACCGGCGCCTGCTGGGAAAGCGCGTAAAGGTCCTCAGGGAAAAGCTCGCAAAGCTGCAATGCCAGCGTGAATTGCAGCGCCGTTCCCGCCGGCGCGCCGATGTGATGTCGGTATCCATTGTCGGTTACACCAATGCAGGCAAATCCACTTTGTTCAACAGCCTTACCCGCGCTCGCGCCTATGTTGCCGATCAGCTGTTCGCCACGCTCGATGCGACGACCCGCAAGGTGTTTCTGCCGGATCACGGCCCGCTGGTGATTTCAGATACGGTAGGCTTTATTCGCGAGTTGCCGCATACGCTCGTCGCTGCGTTCCGCGCCACGCTGGAGGAGACCGTACAGGCTGATTTATTGCTCCATGTCGTTGATGCCAGCAGCCCAAACCGGGATGAGCAAGTCGATGAGGTCAATAAAGTCCTGAAGGAAATAGGCGCTGATTCGATCCCGCAAATTCTGGTGCTGAACAAGACAGATTTGCTTGATTTATCCGCAGGCGCGGCGGGTTATCGCCGTGATGAGTATGGTAGAATTGCGCAGGTTCGATTGAGCGCGAAAACCGGCGAAGGACTGGAGTTTATTAGGCTGTCTCTGTCGGAAGCCATCGAGCGCCGCACCTTGCAACGGCACGGGGGCCAATCAGAGATTACCGATGCGACCACGGCCGGACAGGCGAAGCTTTAGGAGCCTGTCGGACTTGAAGAATCGAAGCGAAAAAGTGACTGGGCGGGGACAGATTTTGACGATTTTGAAGGCCAATAGTTGTTCTGTTGGCCGAAAAAGCGGCGAAATATGGACCGGCCAGACGCTTTTGCAGCCGATTTCCTTTAAGCCCGACAGGCTCCTAATTGTACCCAACGGCGATCCATCCAAACTCGCCCGATGCCGCCCTGCCCGTACGCCCTCTTCCGTTATAATGGCCCGCTTCGCCCCAACTCATCAATAATTGGTCATGGAACTCGAAAAAAGCTTCAACCCCCGTGCCATCGAAAACCACTGGTATTCCGTTTGGGAAGCTGCGGGCTTTTTCAAGCCAATTTCCGGCGATTCAGGCGGCAAGGAAGTTGAGGATGGG
>DASVYI010000128.1:0-4172 GCA_036392275.1 Nitrosospira sp.
TCGCGCGCCACATAGCTGCGCGCCATCGGAATAACCTCGACGGGCAGCGGAAATTTGCCAAGCACCTTGACGAGCTTGTTCTGGTCTGCAATGCAGATAAATTTTTTGGCAACGGCTGCGACAATTTTCTCTCGTGTCAATGCGCCTCCACCTCCCTTTATCATGTGCAGGTGTTCCGTAATTTCATCTGCGCCGTCCACGTACACGGGCAGCATATCTACACTGTTCAGATCGACAACCTCGATGCCATGTCCGCCGAGGCGCTGGGCAGTGGCCTGTGAGCTTGCTACCGCACCCTCGATTTTGTGTTTGATCCCGGCCAGCTCATCTATGAAATAGTTTGCGGTGGATCCCGTGCCCACGCCGACTATGCAACCCGCGGGCACGTGCTGGATGGCGGCCTGAGCAGCGGCGCGTTTTTGTTCGTCTTGCGTCATGGAGATCAATTTATTCATCGGATAAAAAAAGTTTTTTTACAGGATAATCCTATCCGCCAATTTTAACAATGAAGCTGGACATTTAGGGTTCCACGCCATGTTAAAATTCCCGTTCCGAGTAACGCGATATGCCGAATCGAATGAAAAACAATTACCTCGAAAGAATTCTCACCGCCCGGGTTTACGATGTGGCGGTAGAAACTCCGCTGGAACTTGCATCAAATTTATCCGTGCGGCTAAACAACCGGTTATTGCTGAAACGCGAGGACATGCAGGAGGTCTTTTCGTTCAAGGTGCGTGGCGCTTACAATAAGATGGTCAGGCTTTCCTCCGCAGCGCTCAAGCGCGGTGTTGTCACGGCCTCTGCCGGCAATCATGCGCAGGGGGTGGCGCTCGCGGCGCAACGCCTTGATTGCCGGGCAACCATCGTGATGCCGTTCACGACGCCTCAAATAAAAATGCAGGCGGTCAAAGCGCGCGGCGCGACCGTGGTGACGCACGGGGACTCTTATGACGAGGCCTATGCTCATGCGTTGAAGTTTGCGGCGGAGCAGCATGCCACGTTCGTGCATCCCTACGACGACCCCGATGTCATCGCGGGTCAGGGCACGATCGGAATGGAAATCCTGCGTCAGCATACACGTCCCATTTACGCGATATTTGCTCCAATAGGCGGCGGCGGGCTTATTTCGGGCATCGCAGCATACGTAAAAAGGCTTTATCCCGAAATCAAGGTGATTGGTGTCGAACCCGTGGATGCGGACTCGATGTATCAATCCCTGCTGAAGAAACGCCGTGTGAGGCTCTCGCAAGTGGGATTGTTTGCGGACGGGGTCGCGGTGAAGCAAGTCGGGGTAGAAACCCTCCGCTTGTGCCGCGAGCTGGTGGACGAGATCATTCTGGTGGATACCGACGCGATCTGCGCTGCAATCAAGGATGTGTTCGAGGATACGCGCGCAATCCTGGAGCCGTCAGGAGCGCTTTCCATCGCCGGGGCAAAGGCGTACGTCAAGCGCGAGGGAATTCACGGTAAAAACCTCATCGCGATCGCCTCGGGCGCCAATATGAACTTCGACCGTTTGCGCCATATTTCCGAACGGGCCGAGCTGGGGGAACACCGCGAAGCCGTGATGGCTGTGACGATTCCCGAGGAGCCGGGCAGCTTCAAGAAGTTTTGCGCCATGCTGGGGACGAAGAGCATAACGGAATTCAATTACCGTTACGCCGATCCCAAGGAAGCGCACGTATTCGTCGCCGTATCGGTTCGCGACCGTGAGGAAGCGGCGAAACTGATCAAGAGTCTGGAGCGAAGCGGTCTGCGCACCGTGGATCTCAACGACAACGAAATGGCCAAATTGCACATACGCCACCTGGTGGGCGGGCGCGCACGTGAAATAAAAAACGAGCTTCTCTACCGTTTCGAGTTTCCCGACCGGCCCGGGGCGCTCATGAAATTCCTGGACAATATGAGTCACCACTGGAATATCAGCCTGTTCCATTACCGCAACCATGGTGCGGACTATGGCCGCGTTCTGGCCGGGATCGAAGTGCCCCCCGAAGAGAAAGCGGAGTTCAAGGCTTTCCTTGACCGGCTCGGCAATCATTACTGGGACGAAAGCAATAATCCCGCGTACAAGTTATTTCTGGGATAGGCCAGGACGCCATTTTTCAGAACCGGTCTAAGGGGAAAATAATTTGAAAAGAGGGCCTCCGGAAGGAAGTAACCGTATCCTGCCAGTGCTGTCGTACCAGAAACCGCGCGGAGACCGCCGCACGCTCAACGAAGCGAATGAGCCGATGAATGAAACAGCATTTATGGCGCTCATTCCGGCTTATGCGACCCGGGTATTGGCCGCTTTATGGATTACTCTGAGGATTGCCCTGGAGATCGCTCTGGACGCTGTCTACAGGCCGGCTCTCAGAGACACCCTGAAGCGCGGCATGTTATTGATTATCCTGAGCTCAAGCGCCGCGCACGCAAACAGCCTGACCTCGCTTTGGAAAAACAGCGGCTTGGAGGCGGGCGGCTGGATTAACGGAGGCATAACCTACAACGCGAACAATCCCTCCGACGGCTTCAACGGCACTGTCACCTTTGCAGATCGGGCGAACGAGTTTCAGTTGAATCAGTTCAACTTGTTCCTGCAGCGCCCGGTACCTTCGGAAGGATCGGAATGGGGTATGGGCGGCCGCTTCGATTTTCTGTTCGGTACCGATGCCATTTATGCCCAGGCATTCGGAATCTCCGCGTTTGACGAGAATACCGGCGAGCCTTCCAACAGGGGCAACTGGGACCTCAATATATGCTGTAAATCGACCCGCACCTACGGTATTGCACTTCCGCAGGCTTATCTGGAGGCCTATCTCCCGGTAGGAAATGGCCTCAACATCAAGGCTGGCCATTTTTATACCCCTCTCGGTTACGAAACGGTTCCCGCTCCGGACAATTTTTTCTATACCCATGGCTATATCCTGAATAGCGGAGAACCTTTTACTCACACCGGCCTGATGGGCAACTATACGGTGAATTCGAACTGGTCCGTCATAGGCGGTGCCACGACCGGCAGTGCCACCGGAGGGTGGGACGGCGGTTTTGACAAGCAACTGGATAACTGGGGCGGATTGGCCAGCATCATCTGGGCCAGCGACGATAAAAGAACTTCGGCCAACGTTGGCGGCACCTATGGAGAAACGGCAACCCGGCAGCCATGGATCATGTACAACGTTGTGTTGCAGCACAGGATCACGCCAAAAACGCGCCTGGTTCTACATCATGTGCATGGTTGGGCCGGAAAAATCTTCCTGGAAGACGGAATCAGAAATACCGAATGGTATAGCATCAACACGCACTTGACTCACGATCTCCTCAAGGATCTATCCATCGGTATCCGCGCCGAACGGTTCAACGACAGGAACGGCTGGCGGGTCTTTTCGCCCTACCGCATACTCTCCGCGCTTAACAACAAGGGAGTCAGTTTCGCCGGCAGCGAACCATTCATCAGCGCCCCCGCCAATTATTACGCAGTGACGCTGGGCATGAACTGGAAACCGGCGAGGAGATTGAAAATGGACTGGAAGCTGGTCCAGAACCTGAATATCCGTCCAAATATCCGTTACGACCGGGCCGAGGGAATCGAGGAAGAATTCCGGCCGTTCGATGGGAGAAAGGACCAGTTTCTATTTTCCCTCGACGCGACAATTCCTTTCTGACGTCGAGCCATGCCGCGCCCTTACTATCGAACAGAACAATAATACAGACTCATCCATAGCTTTTATGCTCAGGGGAAAGGAATCTGCCAGCAGGGCCTCCGCATGGATACCTGTTGAGGTTCCTTTGAGGAAATCTACAAATGAATCGAATGCAAAAATGCATCAACCCGATCCTGTTATTCGCAGTATTCACTTTATTCCCGGCCATCGCAAAATCGAGCACAGACACATATAGTGCTGACCACATCGCAAATCTGCTCAGGGATACTGGCGTAAAGGTGGGGGGCTGGATCAATGGCGGCGTGACTTATAACGCCAATAATCCGGCCAATGGATACAATGGCACGGTTACCTTTGCCGATCGTACCGGCGAGCCGCAATTAAACCAGTTCAACATATTCTTCCAGCGCACCGTGGTGACAGAAGGGAAGGCGTTCGATATCGGCGGACGCTTCGATTTCATGTTCGGTACCGATGCAATCTACACTCAGGCCTTTGGCATCCCTGCTTCTGATGTGAATACCG
>DASVYI010000129.1:0-2264 GCA_036392275.1 Nitrosospira sp.
CTTGTAACCGACCGGATCCATGGTACGTTTATCGAGCCAATCGAAATCGATCCCCTGTTCCGAGGTGGCTGAATGAAGGGCTACGGGTATATGGACCAGACCGAAACTGATGGCGCCATTCCACAAAGCCCGATTGGCAGACGCGGCCATGATCATCCTCTGGCATGAAGGGAATATATGTGCTGTAACCGCTGCCGGAAACCAGGTTCGATCCGCGGCAGGGAAAATTGTCCGTCATATAACCCCCGCGGTATGTGCGATTGCACACAGAACTGGAGAACCCGAACTGACAAAATTGAGATTTGTATGAGCGAGGATCACGGACCCCAGGAGGTCAGGCAAAATTCGGATTGCCTCATGACCCGCCGGACAACGATTGCAAAGACCAATGTAACGATAGTGACTTTATAGCGTACTATAATTAAACCCATCAATTGATCGGCGTTTTTCGCGGTTAGGGGCAAGAAAAACGACGAGCGAAATAGTTCCTGTAAATTAGACACGGTGGCCGGTCTGTCTATGACCAAGCTTTGCAACGCGGCACCCGCGTTTTTTCGTGCGCAACCCGAAGGGACGGCAACGGATTCCGTCCAGCACTTCGTTATTCGCCACTTACAGAAGCCCACTCTGCCGCGCGGCTCATGCCTCGTGGCTGAACGGAATCCGTCGCCCTCGCGGGTGCGGAATAAGTGGAATAAGTGTTAACAGGCCCCTAATATCCGTGCTTCGTGTGAATTTCCAGCGCGCAAAATCCCGGGGCCTCAATCGCTTTTTGAAAGGATAATTCCAAGATGCAGAACAGCCCGCTCCAGACGATAAAAAAAATCACAAGACGAGCTATTGTACGAACGCTGCCCAAGGAAATGTCTGATTTCATCTTTTCCTTGAAACATCGCAGCGCCTGGCGAAGAGATAACCATAGCCATTTGTTGTATCACGAAGATTATGTAGGGAGAGAGCCCGTCATAATCGAATTAAAAAAACTGATGAGCGATATACGCTGCGACAGCCCCAGAATACTTGAATTCGGCTGCAGCGGCGCAAATGTCCTGCTTCTCATCAAGAAGCACTTTCCCAATCACGTATACTGCGGAATCGATGTCAACGAACACGCAATCGATTTTGCGCGCAAAAAATTTCCAAACGACACATTTTACGTATGTGACGACATTGGACTGCCGGAGCTGATACCGCAACTGGGTCATTATGAGATATTTTTAGCGCTGGGCGTTTTTTATTACATCAATTCGCCCAAGGTGCAGGAAATTTTGATCAACGCCAGCAAACTGGCTGATTATGTGGTTGTGCTCGATGAGCTGAGTTGTTTCAATCTGCCTTCGGGCAAAAATGAGGGCCTGTTTTTCCACTCGTTTTCCGCGATGTGCCGCGAGGCGGGACTGGAAGTCATCACCGGACCCGTATACAGCAACGGTCCGCGCAAAACAGAAGGTTATTTTATAGCTCGATCCTTAGTCAGGACTTGATGGATCTGTCATGGATGCAATGGCCAGCGATGGTGATGAATGTACTTTCAGTCTGGCTGCTGACTTCGCGGTCCAAGCGCAAGCGCCATGTCGGATTTTTACTTTCCCTCCTGAGCAATGCCTTATGGATTGTCTGGGGATGGTACGTTCAAGCCTTTGCGATACTCGTACTGCAGATTGCGTTGGCTACGATTAATATCCGCGGGGTCAACAAAACCGATTAGAAAAAAGGCATTCCGCCTTGAAATCTTTGTCTTGAAAGCTGATTTATATCCTGTAAGATGATAAAATTGCTTACGATGATTTCTAAATAATAATTTCCCGTTCCCGATTCGTTCCTGATTTTCTAGTTCGGCTACCATTGACCATCTGGAGTATTTCGATGAACTCATCCAGAGGGTCAAAAGTTGTCTGCTGTCCGATCTTCTCAATAATTTACTCATGGAAACGAGCATGTTCGCGCCGTTATCCGCCAAATTGATGTTTCCTGCACAGCTCTTTTCCGGGGTTCATTCGTCCGGGTTTTACCGGAAACCCGGCTGGTGAGGCAGGATATGACAGTCGAGGCCGTTAAACGCAAATCCTGGCCATGCGCACTCTCCTAACCTATTGCATGCTTTTTCCCCAGCGCACCGCGTACGTTCTGGTCGCGCTGCTTGCGGCAGGTATCGCGGAAGGATTGAGCTTGACCGCCCTTCTCCCCCTACTTTCGATAGCCGTGGGTGATCCAGCCAATTCCGATATTGGACGGCAGATCGTACAATTTCTTCAAAGCGCCGG
>DASVYI010000130.1:0-6157 GCA_036392275.1 Nitrosospira sp.
GCTGAACAAACGCGGCCAGCTCAAGCTGGGTCTGTTTCTGACCTTTGCGCTGGGTTTTCTCTTCGTAGGTCTGCAGGCATATGAATACGGCCATGCTTATTCCGACCTCAACCTGAAACTGACCAGCGGGGCATATGGCGCGACCTTTTACATGTTGACCGGGTTTCACGGCTTCCACGTGACAATCGGTTCGATCATGCTGACGGTCATCTTCTTCCGGGTGCTGGCGGGTCACTTCAAGCCGGAAAATCATTTCGGATTTGAAGGTGTGGCCTGGTACTGGCACTTTGTGGACGTGGTCTGGCTGGGGTTGTTTATCTTCGTCTACTGGCTGGTATAACAGCGGCAGGCTCGGCACTACTTGTTGAGCGGGATAAACCCGAAATACGTTCCCGCCATAAATAGCATGAACAGCAATATCGACAAGCTAATGCGCAGGGTCAGGGACCTCACGGCTCGAGTTCCCTGACCCTTGTCCTTGATCATGTAATATAAAGCGGATACCAGGCTGGAAAGTATGAAGAATAAAAAAATCAGCGCCGCAATTTTTAACATTTTTGTATCACTATTAAGTGGGGTTTAAAAAGAAGTTTAGCCGAGTTCCGTACGCTATCCAATGACTATTTCAGGCTGGCGGTTTACACCGCGATTATGGTCAACCGTCCTCGCGCTAATCGTCATCGTGATAATGGTACAGCTCGGTAACTGGCAGCTCTCCCGGGCGCGGGAAAAGGAAGCGCGGCAGGAAAAACTCGATACGCTTTCACATCAGCCTGCCGTGTCATTACCACCCGATCTGGTCAAGCTTGAAGATTTTCAGTATCGCAAGACCGAAGTTCAGGGCGTGTATCTGCCGGAATATACGGTTTACCTGGACAATAAAATATATAGGGGCGTAGCGGGCTATCACATCATTACGCCGCTGAAAATTGGCTCAGGTCCCATGTGTGTGCTGGTAAACAGGGGCTGGGTACCGGCGGACCATGACCGCAGCAGATTGCCCGATATCACCACCCCGAGCGAGCCAGTCGTGGTCTCCGGGGTCGCAACGGCGGCGACGCAAAAAACGCTGGAGCTTTCGAAAGAGATGGTCTCGGGCCGGGTCTGGGAAAATCTTGACCTCGAGCGTTACCGGAACGCAACGGGTCTTCAGCTTCAGCCGGTGATGATTTTGCAGCAGGATAACGTAAAGGATGGGCTGGTTCGGGATTGGGCCAGACCGGATTTAGGCATCGGCAAGAACCTGGGTTACGCATTTCAGTGGTTTGCCATGGCGCTGGCGGTGCTGATCATTTATTTGGTGTTAAGTGTTAAACGAGAGCGAATACAGACATAAAAGGTCAAACAGGCGCACGCTGATTTTATTGCTGGTCATCATGTGCGCCCCGATCATCGCCTCTTACACACTTTATTTTTGGGATGTAAGGCCCACGACCGTCAATTACGGAGAATTGCTGGAAGTGAAGCCCTTCTCGGGCACAGCGTCGAATCTGTCCGACAACACCATTTTCAGGGTGCGGGATCTACGCGGTAAATGGGCGCTGATAACCGTGGATTCCGGCAAATGCGACGAGCAATGCAGCAAGAAGCTCTATTTCATGCGGCAAGTGCGTATGATCCAAAATACCGAAAAGGAACGTATAGAGCGGGTCTGGCTGATCGATGACGGAGAGGTGCCCGCGGCTGAAATCACGAAACAGTATGAGGGTACCTGGCTGATCAATGCGAAAGACAGCGAATTGCTCAAGGCGCTGCCCGCAAAAGGATCTAACCACGATCATATTTATCTCATAGATCCAATCGGAAATCTCATGATGCGTTTTCCGAAGAATCCTGATCCGGCCCAGATAGCAAAAGATATCAAGCGCCTGCTCAAGGTGTCGCAATTGGAACATGCAATGGGAACCGATCAGAAGCATTGATGGACTGGACTTACCCTTCGCCATTCGGAAGCAGACTCCACGAAGGTGAAAGTCGCACTAATTCGAATTTGTCGAAACCGGGAATTGCAGGTATGAGAAGCCTGCGACGAATAAGGAGATGAAAATTATGGCTACAACGAGTGTCGCCTGGCAGCAAACCGCATCGCGTCTACAGCAATTCTACCGGTTGACCAAGCCCAGAGTCGTTTCGCTCATCGTATTCACAGCGGTCATCGGCATGTTCCTGGCCGTGCCGGGTGCTGTCCCGCTGAACACGCTGATATTCGCCACGTTGGGAATCGCCTTTGTGGCGGGAGCTGCCGCGGCGGTAAATTGTCTGGTCGAGCAAAAGATCGACTCGGTCATGGCACGGACGCGCGGCAGACCGCTTCCGCGGGGTACGGTGACATCGCCTGAAACACTGTTCTTTCTGGCGCTGATCGGGGGAACGGGTTTATTGATTCTGCATCAACTGGTCAATCCGCTGACGATGTGGCTGACCCTCGGAACGTTCGTCGGGTATGCGATCATCTACACGGTGCTGCTGAAGCCGATGACGCCGCAAAATATCGTCATCGGCGGTGCGTCGGGTGCGATGCCTCCCGTGCTGGGCTGGGCGGCGGTAACCGGCGAAGTTTCTTCCGACGCGCTTTTGCTGTTCCTCATCATCTTCGCGTGGACGCCGCCGCACTTCTGGGCGCTGGCGCTCTACCGCAAACTCGAGTATGCAAAGGTTGGCATGCCGATGCTCCCGGTGACCCACGGCGACAAGTTTACTCGTTTGCATGTCCTTCTCTACACGCTGATATTGATTGCCGTAACACTGATGCCTTATGCCACACAGATGAGCGGACTCATCTATCTCATCGGGGCAGCGGTGCTGGATGCAATATTTCTTTATTACGCTGTGAAGATTTACGTCGACTATAGCGATCAGCTCGCGAAGCGGACGTTCCGTTACTCGATCGTCTATCTGGCGGCGTTGTTCGCGGTTCTGCTGATCGACCACTATATCCGCTTCTAGGTGCTTCGGTTCAGGCATCGGCATTACGGCGCGATTGCGGCATGGGCGGCGATATTTATTCTCGCCGCCTGCGGCAACGCCACAAAGCCGACATTTACTTCTACCGATATCACAGGCGCAACCTTTGGCAGGGAGCTCAAGCTCACCGATCATACCGGTGTGACACGCACTCTCGCTGATTTCAAGGGAAAGGCCGTCATACTGTTTTTTGGCTATACGCACTGCCCGGACGTATGCCCCGCAACCATGGCCGAGCTTGCGGGCACCATGAAGAAGCTCGGCAAAGACGCCAAGCGCGTGCAGGTCCTGTTCGTTACCGTTGACCCCGAACGCGATACGCCTGAAACCCTCAAGCAATACCTGTCAGCATTCGATCCCGCTTTTCTCGGATTATATGGAGACGCCCAGGCCACGAAAGATATCGCTGGGGAATTCAAAGCGGTCTACCAAAAACAGACCGGAACATCGGCTGACACGCACACCGTAGAACATTCTGCGGGAATCTATATTTTCGATACCAAGGGGCAGCTTCGCCTTTACGCAAGTGGTAACGGAAACGGTGGGGATATTCTGGCGCGGGATATCGCTGAATTGCTGAGAACGACGGCATAAGTTCTAAAGATCGTAAATTGCAGGCTTGTCGCTCCTCCGGGTTTTTTTTACGGAATTTCCAAAAGAGAATTTCTAAGGGAATTTATAAGGAAATTTCTACGGCGGTCCGGGAAACAGCTTTCCGGGGTTGAGGATATTCTTCGGATCGAATACCCGCTTGATTTCCTTCATCAGCGCCATGGTCGGTTCATCAATCTCCTTGCCGATATACGCGCGCTTTTCACTTCCGACACCATGCTCGCCCGATAAAGTGCCCTTCAGCCGGATTACCAGATCGAATATTTCATCCAGGCATCGCTCAGCCCGGTTCATTTCACCCGTGTCATCGGGATTCACCAGCAAATTCACATGGATGTTGCCGTTGCCAGCGTGTCCAAAGTTGACATTCGCAACATTGTATTTCTTGCTCAACCCTGTCAGTTCCGTCAGAAACTCGGGTAACGCATTTACCGGCACAACCACATCTTCATTGATTTTTTTTGGTGCGATATCCCGCAGCAGAGGAGAAAGTGTCTTCCGCGCCCGCCATAAATCCTCCGCGTTCGCCGTCTTTTCCGCGCGAAGCAATCCCTCATTCCGGCATGCTGACAGAATCGTATCGCACGAGTCCGAAATGTAAGCCACCGGCCCGTCCACCTCAATCATCAGCATCGCGGCCGCATCGGGGGGCGCCATCTGCGGGAATCGGCTCCGGATCAGGTCAAGCGACCCTGAATCCAGAAACTCAAGCGCGCTGGGCGTTTGCGGAAGCCCCATGATACGGACAATCGCCGCCGCGCAACTTGCGGCATCCCGGTAATGTGCCGTGAGGCCGCCAACGGCTTCAGGGAGCGGCGTAAGTCTGAGCGTCGCCTCGGTAATGACGGCAAGCGTTCCCTCAGAACCCACCAGCAGGCGCGTGAGATCGTAACCCACCACGCCCTTCGTGGTATAGCATCCGGTTGTTATCATGTTGCCCGTACCGGTAATCGCCCTGAGCCCAAGCACATGATCCCGTGTCGTCCCATATTTAACGGCGTGGGGACCGCCCGCGGAAGTCGCAAGATTACCGCCTACGCTCGAATAGCCTGCGCTGGAAGGATCAGGCGGCCAAAAATAGCCATAAGGCTTCACCGCATCCTGCAGAGACTGATTGATGACCCCCGGCTCGGCAACGGCCACGCGGTTGGCAGCATCCACCGCAACAATCCGCGTCATACGTTCAAGCGACAGTGCGACGCCGCCTTGTTCCGGAAGGCTCCCCCCCGAGGTCCCGGTTCCGCGTCCCCGCGGCGTAACCGGAACATCGTGCTCATTGCACGCTTCGATAACTGCTTTCACCTCTTCCGCGCTGACCGGGAATACTACTGCCCCGGGCGGAAAAAATTTCCTGCTGTTATCGTACGCATATGCATAGCAATCCGCCGGATCGCTATAAACTCGATCATCCGGAAACAGCTCGCCGAGCCGGGAAATGAAAGCACGCGTCAACACGAGGAAGGGATCCGATGTATCAGCCTCGCCACCGACATCCAATCAATGAGGCTGGAATGGATCCTGCCGCGCCGTGAAACCATAAAACTAAGTCTGCCTTGATAACTCAACCAATATACTCGAATACCTTAACGACCTTCCGCACCCCGCTGGTGGAACCCGCAATCTCAACCGCGCTCGCGGCCTCATTCCGCGTCACGAGGCCCAGAAGGTAAACCACACCGTTTTCAGTAACAACTTTGACGTGATTAACCTGAAATTTGCCGCCATCGATGAACCGGCCCTTCACTTTGGACGTGATCAGCGTATCATTACTACGGGAGGCAAAGGAATTCACGCTGCCGATCGCTATTTCGTTAACGACATTCCGTACGTTCTCCACGCCCTTCACCAAGCTTTCGATTTCTCGCTTGACACTTTCGGAAGGCGCTTCGCCCGTAAGCAGTACATTCCGGTTATAGCTCGTGATATTGACATGGACGTCGCTTCCATATCGTTCACTAAGGCGACGGCTGCCTTTCTGCTCAATTGCCTCATCCTCCACGAACATGCCGCTGGTGCGCCGATCCTGGGACATGGCCACACCCGCCCCCACACCTGACACCACTCCGGTAGCAACGAGCAGCGCGCAACCCGAAAGAAATGGAACCAGCAGAAAGAGCGCCAGTAAACCCCATCGTTTCAAACCCCCTTGATTCGTGTTTTTCATCTGCCATACCTCTAAAAGTTAACCAATATCCATTCCAGAATGATACCCAAGAATCCGGCCAAGCAGCGGCTATACCCCCGATTACTCCTTTATCAGCTCAATCCCAAAAGTGTCAATAATCCGCTATTCCCCAAAGGCATTTCTTATCCACTCGATATCTCTACCCCCATTCCCGGATAGCAATACCGCATCGAACCGGCAGGGCGGGACCGTATTTAGCGCGGCAAGATACCGTCTCGCCGTACGCATAAGTTTCGCCTGCTTCGACAAGGTGATACTACCTGCAGCACCACCGAAAGTCTGACTGGCACGCATCCTTACCTCAACGAACACCACAACCATTCCATCCCGCATGATGAGATCGATCTCGCCAAAGCGGCAGCGGTAATTTCTCTCTATCAAAACCATTCCGTGGCC